>JAUWJE010000058.1 GCA_030607835.1 Candidatus Fermentibacterota bacterium
AAGAGCAATGAGTCTCTCTTTTCTGAGAGCGCTCATCTTCATTTCAAGATATTCTCTGACTTTCTCAGGGCTGTCAATAACATGCGTACCCTTCTTTAACCTGAACGATTGCGTGGTGATGGAAGTTGCCAGGTTCAGGAGAACAGAAGCCGCTGGTCCTATTCCAGGTACAGTCTGAAGCATTGTGGGGGGTTGGTTCAGCACACCGCGAAGAGATCCGAATTTCTCAATAAGTGCTGCAGCTGTCTCCTTTGTGTCCTTCCTCGGGATTGCATAGGTCAGAAGGAGTTCGAGTGCATCTCTGTCCGAAAAACCCTTGATTCCAGCCTCAAGAAACCTCTGCCTGAGACGTTCTCTGTGGCCTTTTGTGGATAGACTCATTTTTCAAGATAAACTGTTGTGGACGGGAAAGCGAAATCAAGTTCGAGATCGTACACGGTCCTCATGATATTCAGATTAAGGGCTTCCCTCTTGTTCAGCCAGATATTGTAGTCGGTTGTCAGTATGAAGTATTTCATATCGATGTCCAGCGAGGAATCACCAAAACCGGTGAAATTCACATAAATATTATCGTTATCGATGGATTCATCGTCCATAAGCAACTGTCGCAGCTGTATCAGGAGTTTTTCCATCTTGTCGGGAGTAGTGTCATAAGTTACTCCAATTGTTGTTGTTGTTCGTCTCATCGGGCGCTTGGAGAAGTTATTGACGTTGGAGTCCATTATCTCCTTGTTGGGTATTGTTACAAGGGTTTTTTCCACTGTGCGTATTCTGGTCGAACGTATCCCAATCTCCTCAACCGTTCCGGTAACACCGTTGATCTCGACAAAATCCTCCACCATGAAAGGCCTGTCCAGGAAAATTACTACCGAAGCGAATATCCCCGATATGGAATCCTGAGCTGCGAGAGCCAATGCCAGACCACCGATTCCCATTCCGGCGATAATTCCGCTTACAGGATATCCGTTTGACTGCATGTAGAAGATGATCCCGATTGCAATAATGATGAATTTGGTGAGTTTACGGAGTATGGGTATCAGCTGATCATCCATCCTTGACTCGGTATCGGCTGCGATATCAGCCATCTGCTCAGCAACGGCGTCAATTGTTCTCATGAGGAGCCAGAGGATGTTTATCGTAAGAAGGAAGAGGAATACTTTTTTTATCCAGTCAACCGTAGAGAGTGGTAGTGAATGTATCAGCAGAGAGAGATAGATACCAACAATTACAATCAGGAAAACTGCCGGTTTAGTCAGATCCCTCGCAAGAGCTCCAATGAAACCAAGTTTTTTCTCTCCTGTTTTTTTCATTATGGAACTCAGAATGCTTTTCAGAGCGAAAGCCAGCAGTACTATGATGATTGATGTAGCGATTTTACCCAGAGGTAAACCACCTGTACTGTAGTTGTAAATATCTGCCAGTGCTTCACTCATTCTCTTACCTCCACAGTGGGGTTCATTCAAATTCTATACCCGAGCAAAATGAAGAAGGTAATTGATGGTGTCAACTTGCTCCGGGAATCTTGTTTGTAACTGTGTTATATTAAATTGATATGTAATGGATGAATAGCAGTGAAGTATATTGAACTGGATGCCTTTTAAGGATTGCTCCACTATTCTGATTACCTGTTGACAATTGTAGATGTAACACACATCTAAATGTCTTGCTCATTTTAATGAATAACCTGGAGGTATCTTGAAGTTCGCAAAGATTCGAGACTGGATACTGCAGCTTTCTTTGGCTTTGATCATATTTTTTGGATTCCTGCGACCATTTGTCATAGAAGCATTCAGGATTCCTACACCGAGTATGGAGGGAACCATGCTGGTGGGAGATCATCTACTTGTTATGAAAGTAGAAGAGGGACAGCGAATCCCCTGGTCCGATAAAATGGAGCCTCTATTTCATAATTACCGAGGTAATTCCCACGGACTGCTCATGCCCGCGACAGGTGATCCGGAGACTGGTGAGATACTGGTATTCAAATGTCCCGCAACGGGAAAGGATTACATCAAACGTACTGTAGCTGTGGCAGGTGATACTATCAGAGTAAGTGGAGATACCTTATACGTAAACGGGCAGCCATCCCCTGACTGGGCGTTATGCTATCAGGATCAATTCGAACAGAGTCCTACTGATCGGGCATGGCCTGATTGCATTGATGAGCTGTACGGAAGAGTACAGAATCTCGCCTACTGGAAGATGAGAAACAACTGCATTATTACCGAGGATGGTCTCCTGGCTTACGTCGTTCCCGAAGAGCACATATTCATGATGGGGGATAACCGGGATCACAGCGAGGACAGCAGGGTATGGGGAGCATTGCCGGTTGATCTGATAAAAGGCGAAGCACTCATAACTTACTGGTCATGGACACCTGGTGATGGTCTTCCCAAGTTTGACAGAGTAGCGAGGTTGATCAGGTGAACGATATTCTGCTGAATGAAACTCTGCCTTACTCCCAAGCGTATTTTGAGAGAATATCAGTTCGATTTCTGAACCTGAGAGAACTTTCAAGAGGAGCTCTCGAAAGCAGAGACCTCCACAGAGATGGATACTGGAGAATTGATAACAGAACAGGTGTTGTTGCCTACCACGCTATTAAGAACGGGACGCCCTATCGATTTATCGGACGGGAAGCAAAAGGGCTTGAGGATTTCCTGCACTGGCTTGAGAGTGACGTTAAAGAATTGCACCTGTCCTATTACTTCGTTGAAAACAATGTACTGAAATACCTTCTCAGATGTTGGACCGATCAACCTGTTCTGAGGAAGCTGAATGGATCCAAAGGACAGATTATGGATCTATATGAGAAGCTCATAGGAAAAGGGGAATCCGGTCTTATCAGGACTGTTAAGGGTGGTATCACAGCTCTGTTTCCGATCGATAACGGGAAAGCTGATATTGGCTGGTTGCCGGGTAGAACCCTGGATGGTCCGGAAGTCTGGGAATATCTTGAGTATGAAGCTTCGACAGGATGCTCAGGATACTTTTATCCCGGGGAAACTCAATCGTTATCCGGTGTAGGTCTTGATGAGATCTCGCTTCTTCTCAGTGCTTTTAATAGCTGGTATACAGTGCTTCTGGATATGTGGCCGGACTGCTTCATGCAGTCAGTCCATATATTCGGAACCATGAGAAAAGAGATACCTTTACTTGGAAAGCTTGTTCTAATACCAGATGAAGGTCTGCAGCAAAAAAAAGCTTTCGATGATCCTCAAAGACTTCCTGAAGATATTATATATCTCGTGAAGGCCATTTCACAGGAAAATGCACATCCGGATAAATGCATTCAGCTTTTCAAAGACATTAATTCCGACCAGAGACATGCTCTGACTTCAGCCGGTCTAGGTGAACTGATGGGTAATAAGAAGGCGTAGCCAGGATCAGCTCTGAAGGTAGCGCTTGATATCCTCCTGTGTACCCATGATGAATATGTGATCATCTTCTCTGAAGACATCGTCCGGTCTGGGAATCCTGTACTTCCTTCCATCATCCGTCATTCTTCCGATGTACGCAATATTCAGACCGAAGACACGGCGAATGTCCAGGTCTCTCAGCATCCGACCAACCATTGCTTCCTTGACTTCCACGTGCGCGAAGACAATTCCGCCCGAGAGGGGTATATAGGATTCTACTCCCTGTAGAGTGAGTCGCCTTGCTTCGGTGACACCCTGCGTCTGTTCAGGAGTGTAGATATGATCAGCCCCGACTGCCTGCAGAATTCGTGCCTCACGTTTACTTGTGGCTCTGCTGTGAACCTTCAAACCCATATCCTTGAGTATTTTAGTTACAAGGACATTAGAACCGAAATCTTCCCCAATCGCGACAATGACAAGGTCCATGCTCGCCAGACCATGTGCCTCAAGAATATTCTCATCAGTGCAGTCAAAAGCTACGGCTGCAGAGACTGAATTACTGATCTCCTGTACAAGACGCTCGCTCTTATCAATTGCAAGCACTTCTGCACCAAGATCTTCAAGCTTTGTCGCCATGCTGAATCCAAATGAGCCAAGTCCGATTACCGCGAATTTTTGTGCTTTCAATATTATCCGTCTCCGATTCTATCCAATTGTAATTCGTGTTTCGGGATATCTGTAGCTCATAACATGCTTTCTGCCAGTTGCAGCAGCTAGTGTGGCTGGTCCAATCCTTCCCACAAACATCGTTAGAATGATTATTACCTTTCCAACCCAGGTCAAACCTGCAGTGGGTCCGGTTGATAGACCTACAGTGCCGAAAGCGCTCATTGATTCGAAAATATAGTCAAATGGTCCAAAATCCTGTGACGAATTCTGTTCGGAGATAAGTAGAAGTCCTGCTGAGACGGTGAAAACCATTCCTCCTAGAAGGAGTACGGCAGCCACTCGGTTAATGTCATGAGGTGAAATGTTGCGATGCCAGATCTCCGTTGATGGTTTTCTTCGAATAAGTGACATGAAACTCATGAATATCACACCAATTGTGCTGGTCTTTACGCCGCCACCCGTTCCACCCGGCGATGCTCCTATGAACATCAGCGCAATAATAAACCATTGCATCGCGGGAAGGAGAGTAGACGTGGGGACGGTATTGAATCCTGCTGTTCGAGGTGTTATGGATCCGAGGAAAGCATTTGAGATTTTCTGAGAAAAACTCATTCCGGCAAGAGAATTGTTCCACTCAAACCCAAGGAATAATCCAAAGCCAACTACTATGAGTATTGCCGTGATCCAGAGTACGAGTTTTACCTGCACTGACATGCGCATACCGGTTCCTGTTTTCATTCTGTGAAGGATTCGTGCACCCAGGGAAGTAAGAACCAGGAAACCGATTCCGCCAAGCACGATCAAGCTGCCGATAGTTATAGCGATTCCGGGAGCATGCGCGAAAGCTTCCAGATTGCTTGGATTGCTGAAATAACCTGATGAAGTAACTGCAAGAGTACGATTCAGACTGAAACCTGCATTGCAGAATGCGGAAACACTATGGAAGATCGATTGCCAGATCTTGAAATTCATCGTCCATCCGACAGGCTGACCATCCCATACCAGGTAGAGTATGAAAGCTCCGGCACTTTCAATTGTCAGTGTCCAACCGATAATTGAACCCATTATCCTCTTGAGGTCGTTTATAAAGTCACTATCCATTACCTGAACAAGCGAAGCTGATTCTCGAAGACCGGCGTTGTGTCCTAGAAACAGCGCGAAGAATGCCACAAATGTCATTATTCCCAGGCCGCCCACCTGTATGAGAATCAGGATTATCGTCTGCCCGAAAATAGTGAAATCCGTTGCTGTATCTCTCACAATGAGTCCCGTTACACACGTTGCAGATGTAGACGTGAAAACCGCGTCGATCACTCCGATACTGCTCCCGGGGGGAGTCGCGTTTGGGAGAAGCAGCATTGCTGATCCAAAAGCGATAACGATGGCGAATGAAACCGGAAGAATGGCAGCCGGGGAGAGGTGATCCAGAGCCCAGGACCCAAAAAGCGCAAGGAGCACTCTCACGGAACAGAGAGTACTGTATATAAGCGATATTTTTATGATGAGTGCTAATCCAGCCGGCAATACACCTTGCTGGATTGTCCTGATTACGACGATAAGAATCGCAATGATGTAGAGGAAAGAGAAGAGAAGCAGCCATTTTTCGTCGGTGAATCTGTCCTTGAATGATGAAACTCCATCAGGCAGGACTATTCCAGCGAGGAACATCAGGGATATGAAGATAATCAGAATATCAGCTGCCAGCAGAATATCCGGTGATCGGAGAGATAGCCCGAATAGCGCAATAAGAACAGCAAAAACACATAATGAAAGAAAGAGTCGAACCCGACTGCTTCCAATGAATTTGTTATCCAATGCGACCATACCTCCCCGCCACGGTTTCAAGCATATTAACACTCAATGCACGCTCGGTCAAATACGAAAGGAATTCAAATGATCAATGAGGTGGAGTACGACAGATTCCTTAATCTAAGGCCTTTGAATGTAACAAGAGCGTTTCCCGAGAGCAGATGTGCTCTTGTAAGCATGAAAGATATAGCTGCGGTTGCTATTGAAAAGAACGCCATTGTCATGGCTGCAAATATTCGCAATCCCCTGAGTGCCCTGGGAATCCTTCGGGCCGCGAAAAAAGTCGACTCTTTTGTTCTGCTGGAACTGGCAAAATCAGAAGCTGGTTATACGGGAGTGAATTTCAGAAATCTTCCATGGTTTGCGTTGCAGTTCTCAAGTACTATTGAAGATAAAACCGTTTTCGGTCTGCATATGGACCATTATGCGATTAAATCAACCAGAGACAGAGATGAGGCAATCGTAACCGTTCCTGATGCCATTTCAAGGGGCTGGACTTCGGTGGCTGTTGACGCATCGCACAACCCGGATTACGAGAACCTGATCTTCACTCGCGATCTCTCGATGCACATTCCACCATATATTGGTCTTGAAGTTGAAGTTGGTGAGATAAAGGGTGCCGGGGTTATCACAACAATTGAGGAAGCGGAGTATTTCATTGGAGGTCTTAACAGCTGGGGGATATTCCCGGATTTTCTCGCGATCTCAAATGGATCCAAACATGGTACTTACGATTCTTCCAAGGGTGAAGGTGAGGGAATTGACCTGAGAAGAACCGGAGAAATAGCGAATGCAATATTTCAGTACCATTGCAAGATTGCGCAGCATGGAATCAGTGGAACCCCGCTGGATAAGGTTGGGCATTTCAAAGAGTACGGTATTAACAAGGGTAATGTCGGAACTCTCTGGCAGAATATCCTGTTCGGTCTGGAAATCGATCCTGACAGTGGCAATGCTGTTATTGAAAATGGATCTTTTGTGAAGCTTTCCGATAAGGGGATTCCGAATAATCTATGGGACGAAATAGTGTTATGGGCTGATTCATTGGGATATCCCCGTAATTCAGGTGATTACAAAAAAGCAAATCTGCCTTTCCACTACAGAATAATGGGTCTGCCGGACATTTACAGAAATCGTATTCTGGAGGAAACTGAGGAATGGGCGCTCAGGTTCTTCGAAGCATTTAACTCAGCTGGAACCGGAACTGCGGTTATTGATAGAATCCTTCAGAGAGATGATTGGAACTCTGCTCCCGAACGATCCACAACGGCGATCAGGAATAATTACTCCGCATCCTGCGCACCTGATGCCGGCAATGAACTTGATGAAAAAGGGGAGGACTTCTCCGACTGAGAGGGTGATGGATTCCTGGAACGATATGTAATCAGAAACGCAAGGATAATAGATCCTTCAGTGAATGCTGACTTTCACGGCGATATTCTTATCGAAAGCGGCAGAATTGAAGCTGTTGAACCTGTCTTACCCGTTGAACTCGATGCTATAGCGGTTGACGCCGCTGACAAATGGGTATTTCCCGGACTGGTGGATTTGCACGTGCATCTCCGGATCCCTGGTGGTGAGGATTCGGAAACAATTGAAACAGGTCTGAAAGCAGCGATTGCGGGAGGTGTAACCACCGTTGGCGCTATGCCAAATACAGATCCACCAATCGATTCCCCTCAAAGGGTGTCGGATCTGATCTCTGCGGCTTCGAGGTTGGACCTTGCCCGCGTGATACCCGTTCCATGCGTTACAAGAGGCAGAGCTGGAGAACGTCTCGTTGATTTTCATAAACTGCATGAAGCTGGAGTCGCCGCATTCTCAGATGATGGCAGCCCTGTTCATGATTCCGGATTGCTGCTTCAGGCAATGAAAACCGTCTCGGAATTCGATGGTGTGATAATTGAGCATCCTGAGGTAATGGAGCTGTCGGGAGGTTCGATTAATCAGGGAGTAATTGCCGGGAAGCTTGGCATAAGTGGAATCCCCGATTGTGCCGAGACAGTAGATGTTGCCAGATGTCTTGAAATCGCGAACAGCTGTCCAGGGCATCTTCATTTAACTCATCTTTCCGTGCCAAGGAGCATTGAACTGGTCAGATCTGATTGTTTCCAGTCAGCAAGAGTTACAGTTGATGTTACACCTCATCATCTTATTCTTGATGAAACCGCCGTTCTCGAGCATGAATCCATGGCTAAGATGAATCCGCCACTTAGAACCTGTGAAAGCCGCTCCAGGCTGCTTGCTCTGGTTAAAAGCGGTATGGTTGACGCAATTGCTTCAGACCATGCCCCACACACTATGGTTATGAAGCGGAAATCACTGAAGGACGCAGCTTTTGGGATTACCGGACTGGAAACTCTCCTGCCCCTGGTAATTGAGGCTCTATACACGGAATCCGGTATGCCTCTCCTTCAGATACTCAGTCTTCTGACAAAAGGACCAGCACAAATCCTGAGGATTCCGGAGCCTGGGTTAGCAGTTGGGGACAAGACGGATATTGTACTTTATAATCCCGATATTGAATACAGTCTCTGTGAAACAGGAACGTTTTCGAAATCGAAAAATACACCATTTTTCCATAGGAAACTGAAAGGCAGAGTCGAAGCAGTTTGGATGGAGAGGCTTATCTACCGGGATGGTCAGTTTGCATAAGTCAGGATACTCAGCTGCGGTAATAATGATTTTCGCATTGTTGCTTGTGGTTTCATGTGCCTATTACAATACTTATTACAATGCCAGAGACAGCTACAGAGACGCTCTTAAGCTTGCTGAACAATATCCTGACAATCCTGTATCTTCAGAGGAAGTATTGCTTGACGAAGCTATTGCGGGTGCTTCCAAGGTTTTGGCCATTTATCCTGACAGCCGGTGGGTTGACGATGCTCAGCTTCTGCTTGGCAATGCGCTTCTTCAGCTGGGCAGGCGAACACTTACAGGAAGCGGCACATCTGATTTCACTGAAGCTATGATGGCATTCTCTTCGACAGCGATAATGACGGATAATCAGGCAATCCGTGACAGAGCTTTTACAGGTATGGGCCTCGCAGCTATGGAACTCGGCAGATTGAATG
>JAUWJE010000103.1 GCA_030607835.1 Candidatus Fermentibacterota bacterium
ACAGATAACGGGTACGAAGATGGTAACGGTATACATTTTCGCCCATACGAGCCCCCCTTTCAGGTCTCTTCCGAACATTCTGACCGTGTGTGCCGCTGATCTCCACTGAAGCAGTCTCTTCCTGGTGACGGTGAGCCTGAGAACTGATGTGACTGCTGCATCAATCGTTATGGATGTCTCGTAAAGAAGGAAGACAAGTGCGAACAGCGATCGAAGCCAGCTTGCCTTCACCGGTCTTGTCACCTTCAGTGAGGTTTTCCGTTTGAGTTTGCTGAAGAACTCGAAAATGGTATCTGTCAGCGGACACCTGAATTCAATCAGAAGTACTTTAAATATCCAGAAAAGCGGTGAACCGGGCAGCCATAACCAGCCAGCCATGAGAAGGACGAGAAGAGCGGGACTGAGCAGACTCCTCCGCATATTGTCGATAATCTTCCATTTATCCAGAAAAGAAAGGTCGTTTCGCCTCCTGCTTCCAGTTGCATCCGGAACAGTTGAGCGGAGCCATGGGAGAAGCTGCCAGTCTCCCCTTATCCATCGGTGGAGCCGGTTGGTCCATGCCAGATAATGCGGAGGATAGTCTTCATAGAGAACAATATCGGTAACAAGCCCTGCTCTTACATGTATTCCCTCAAAAAGGTCATGGCTGAGAAGGGTATTCTCCGGAATTCTCCCCTCAAGACACCTGTCGAAGGCTTCAACATCGTAGATGCCTTTTCCGACATAGTTACCTTCACCGAAAAGATCCTGATACACATCGGAAACGGCATTTGAATACAGATCTATGCTGAAATCACCAGCAAAGATTCTGGTGAAGAGCGATTCTGACCCTTTTGATGGACCTGTAAGAATCCTTGGCTGGAGAACAGTGTAACCGTTTATGAGCCTGCCGTTCTTCCGGGCGAGGAGTGCCCTGTTGAGCGGATGCGCCATTGTGGAGACGAGTCTACTTCCGCAGTTCTGCGGAAGTGATGTATCCGCGTCAAGAGTGATTACGTACTTGATATCAGGAAGAATTCTCAACTCACCTATGCGGACATCATATGAAGTTCCGCCTTTCCCGCGAAGCAGGCGGTTGAACTCCATGAGCTTTCCTCGCTTTCGCTCCCATCCCATCCAGCAGCTCTCACCGGGGTTCCATTTCCTGCGGCGGTGAAACTGGTAAAAAGGATTTCCGGAACTGCGATGATATCTCCTGTTGAGTCTTTCTATCTCATTATAAGCCAGTTCGAGCAATTCTCCATCTCCGGGCATCTGCTGCTTCGGAGCGTCAGCAAAATCGGAAAGAACAGCGAAGGTGAGATTCTTGTCCCTGTTTGCGAGATAATGCCGCTCCAACTGCCTTATCATCGAGTGAACATCTCCAGGATCACTCAGCAGTGTTGGTATGACCACCATAGTTCTGTACTCAGGAGGTATACCCCTGCTGAAATCCATCCGTGGAAAACGCCTGGGAATGGTATTGTGCATGAGAAAGGTGTTCACAAGATCGACACCTACTGCTGACGCTGGAAGCAGGCACAGGAGAAGAACAGATACCATCTGAAGAACACCTGCACCCTCAGTAAGCGCATACCCCAGCATGCACAGGAGGAAGATAAGAGAGATCAGCACTATCGAGCCTGCGTATAGTCCTGATACATGTTCCCAAAGTATTCTCCTGAAGCCCACGAACGCGGGTCGGGAGTAACCGAGTCGATCTTCCAGCAGTATGCGTCCCTCCTTGGTATGGAGGAAGAAACCGACGTGCCCGGAACGCGGGTCATCACAAGCTTCATCAGCCATTCCGATTGCTTCCTGCGCAATCCTCAGCTCATCGAGACAGGATTCGAACGCTATCTTCTCTACTGTCAATCTGTAACTGTTTCGCGTAGGGAAATCCATTCCAGTGTAATCACCAGAGGGATCACGCCTTAGAACACCCTCAACCAGGCTTGTCTTCTCGAAATAATCCTTCCAGTCCTGTGTCGCGAACATCCTGAGGTTTTGTATGCAGCTGGCTACAACGATATCCTCATCCACTGCTTCTTCAGCTTTACCGATATCACAGATCCCCTCGCAGGGCAGGTCTGTAATACAGGAGATCAGCCGGAAAAGCTTCTCAAGAACACCGAATCTGAGCATGGTAGGTATTGCCCAGAGCTCCCCCATCGTAAGTGGGGTAGTTTTCTGGTAGTTCCGTACAAAGCGGGTGATAAGCACCATATCAAGCTGATTCTCAGAACACTGGATGATCTCCCATGCTATTGAGAATACCCTTGAAGGCTCAAGGTGAACGGGGGACTCGAGAACGGGAAGCTGCCTGTAGTAACCACTGGGCATGTCTTCATGCACCTGGCGGATAGCCTGCTGAATGATGTAGTAGTTATCCAGCACCCATTCAGCGGCATGAGAATGCTCCCCCTCTCCGCTCCTGAAGTACTTGTAGGCCGACTGCATGAGGATCCTGTACTTCCGGAGTCTTGAGGAAAGGTTGAATGTATTGTTCCTATTTCCGGATATGGTATGACTTTCCGCAAGTCTACGAGTGGAAAAACCTGTTTCTCCAGAGGCTTTGCGCTTATCTCCATCCCCGTCTGACTGCATTCCCTACCCGGTTTCTTTGCTCCCTCTGATAGCACGGGTTACCCTAATGTCCTGGTCTTTCTCTTGCGGCACTCTCTGCTCTCGTACGCAACGACCTTTCGAAGGGGATGTCCTGCATTATCAGTAGAGGAGTTGATCCATATGCTATAAAGTTCACGGCAACACTGCCGTATGGCCATTTCTCCACACTGTTGTATCCATGTGCGCTGAGAACGACAAGATGAACATTTTCACTTTCCACCAGATCATCGAGAGTCGCGGCAGCATTACTTCCAATATGGAGAAAGGTCTGAATGGATATCTCCGTGGAGGAGAGCTGGGAATCCAGCTGAGCAAGGTAATGTTCCGCCTCAGAGTAATTCCTCCCCATCAGTCTCTCAGCAAGATCGGTATCCTCCTTGGAGCGAGGCAGGTGCCTTGGCATCTCCGGTCTGTTGACAACGTGTGCAAGTAGAAGTCTGGCTCCCTGGTGCCTGGCCAGCCTTATAGCTATGGGGAGTGCGCTCTCTGCACGCTGTGAGCAGTCTAGAGCAATGAGGATTTTCTTGTATGTAACTTCGCCTCCAGACTCCCCCGCAGTCTTGTATGCTCTTACGATGAATGTGGAGACATAGGAGCGCAGTATGATCTTCTGAACGACACTGCTGACGTTCCAACCGCTGAGTCCGCTTCTTCCATGACTGGAGAGGGCTATGAGATCCACATTATTGTGATGAGCATAGTCGATCACCCCATCAGGCGCGTTTCCCTCCACAATCACGTTACACACATCAGGAACGGAATCCACAATAAGGGCAGTCATTCTGTCAAGGTAGGTCTGAGCATCAGTCTTCCTGATATGCCAGTCGAGGGGATTAATCGTTTGGTCCAGATCAGGAGAGTGGGAACGCTCAAGAACATGCAGCAGAGTTATCCTGGCTCCAAGGGCTTCTGCAACAATTCTAGCATGAGCGATTACGCATTCGGCAAGGGTAGAGCCATCAAGGGGAACAAGGATATGATTGAACATGGCAATCTCCTCTTTATTGCCAGTATCTTTCTACATAAATTCGATACCACTCCTCTATATAAGTCAGCATAAGACATATCTGATACCAGGTCAACCTGAGTGCTTTTTCAGGAAGAATTGCCAGGTATTTCCTCTTCGAGCTGTCTATTTGCCCCTGAATATGTCATTTCGATGATGACAAGATGCTGAAATATCCGTCCTGAACAGCGTCTGATCGGCAGTAAACGATAAATATTCTGGATTGCCGGAAAGCAACAGTGATTGGATAATGTGAACATCCGGAGAATGACAGCCGGGGTAAAACGGTGAGTTCAAAAGAGATACAAACGTATCTATTAATACAGCTTCACATCTACGGGCAGGAAAGGCATGTCTATCAATAGACAGTATTGATTAGTATTTTCGTCCGTGTATGGCTTTGAGAATAACGAACACAAGAAGAATTGCACATAATGCAATCAGGATATAGGAAACCATCTCATCACCTCCAACTGCTATTCAGGTATCAGAAGTTCAAGCAGTATCCTCTTGCAACTCATAAATAACTGATTAGAAGCAAGATGGCAAGTGCAAGCCATTGCAGTTACTCTGGACTATGTGAGCATCGGAATCGTAGCGGGAAACTCGCACTTTAACCGAGGTGATTCATCCTGAAGAACGCTTTTGAGTTGCTTGCAATACTCTTTTTCACCAGAATTGTTCTGCCCCTGTCTCCAGGGAAGGCTGCTCTGTGATAAACCATTACGAGATGCTCATCAGTCAATCCGCATACATGGAGCTTTCCCGTATAGTGAGAAATAACATAGCGGGCTCTGGCCGCAAGTCCTGAGCAACGACTCTGAGCTTCTCTGAATATCATGTAAGCATCTAATATTGGAACCGAGTATATACTGTTTCCCATTGTTGGTCTTACCTGGAATATGTAGTAGGGTGATACTCCTGCCGCTACAAGATCGTTGAAGAGATCTTCCAGTACATCCACATTATCATTCACTCCTCTGATCATAGGTGCCTGGTTGCAAATAGCCACTCCACAGCGTCTGAGCAGCCTGATTGCCTCCAGAGCTTTCCCACACAGTTCCCTGGAATGCGCGAAATGGGTCATAATATAGACCTGCACACCTGTGAGTTCGCTCAATTCCTGAAGCAGAAATCGATCTGCAATCACCCTGCCGGGATCCCATGACAGTATCCTCGTGCCGATCCTGACAACCTTGATACGGGGTAGCACGGCTATCTTTCGAATGATTCCCATCAGCCGTTTACTTGAAAGAGTGAGTGGATCACCACCCGAGAGCAGTACATTCCGCACTTCGGGATGATTGCGAATGTACTCTATGCAATTATTGATATCGGGGGGATGCTCATGCATGGATCTTCGAATGAACAGTCTTTTCCGGAAGCAGTAGCGACAGTATCCAGCACACTGGTGGCTTGCAAGAATCAGAACGGTATCAGGATACTTATGCTGCATGCCGGGAAGAACATAGAAGTTCTTCTCTCTGCTTGGATCAAGGCTCCCACCTGACTCCAGCTCTCCCTCATCAGGCAACACAACCCTTCTCAGAGGATCATGAGGATCCTCCCAGTCCACAAGCGAGAGATAGTGAGATGTTATACGAAAGGGGAAGAACTCCGTCACGCGCTGAATAGCATCGAATTCCTCTGGACTCAAACCGGGAATGGCTTTTATCTCCGTGATAGATTCTGACATAGAGCCATCCGCCCGTATCGGTACTGGCTTCCATCCTCATACGATCAAGATAGGAACCAAGAGCATTACACCGGCGGTATTTCCACCTCCTATATTCTATTTGATGAATTTTACTGTGATCGTCAAGGCCGTACCGGAGCGGCATATGCATCCTGAGGGTCTCTAAAGTCTCGTTGGAGAGAAAACTATTGAGTTCTCTGGAAGATCATTTATCAGGTTGAACAGCATCTGATCGGCAGTACACGAAGAATATTCTGGATTGCCGGGATGCATAGAGGTTCTCATCCACGGATACTGAGAAGAGTGAAACAGGATTGGGGAAGGCGCTCGAATCCTCAAAGATTGGATACCATCCCTTCATACGTTCGATCATATCGCGCTTGCCGATGAAATGATCAATGTTTGTAATACACGTAATGTTCTGCATATCAAGGTATTTTTCCAATCCCTGATCATGTAGAATTGCCTGATATTCGTAGTTGTTGACAAGACCATCCAGATTTACAACCCGATGTCTGCAGTAATATCCGACATATCCGGCATCCCACGATCCAATCACTGTCCCTTCATTGAGTGTGTTCAGGAAATCCACGCCATTCCGCTCAGGTCTGCCGGAATCAGGAATCACAAATGAATACCCCTGCAGACGATCATGGGCATACACAATATTGAAAACTACAAGTCCCGCCAGAAGAATCCATGTAATACACTGTCTGAGCAACCTGTGCCTTATTTGTGCTAATAAAAGGACAGATGAAATCATTACTCCGAATATTACCGGGAACCAGTAATAGGTATAGATATCCAAAAGCGAGTCGTACATGAAGGAATAATAGAGCAGAAGACACATTATATAACAACAGCAAACAGCCATCAGTTCCCTGATCGGAGTATATGCGGTTCTGAGAAACCATACTACTGTCCAGACAACTCCGCCTATAACTGCAAGCGAAACTAGAAGAGGAAGACGTCCTCCAAGGGTGGCATAACTGACAAAGTTCATTATTCCATGCTGGAAGAACTTTGTGTCTCCAGTTGCAAACAACTGTCTTAGAAGTTCACTGCCTGTAGCTGATTTAATGTATCCTGAAACGGGGAATATTCCCCCGAAATACAGCTTGTTTACTATCACATACAGTATCAGATAGATCATCACCGGAAGCCCTGTGCGAAGTGCATCACGGAACCTTCCAGAAAGAATGAAGATCAGACAGACTCCGAAGACAAGGGCAAGTGAATCCAGCCTGGCCATGCAGGGTGCGATAAGGGAAATGGAAAGCGGCCACGTGCTGTACATTCCGCGAAGTGAACGGGTAAAGAGAAGAAGACTTGTCCCGTAACAGAAGATCAGAAGTCCGGTCTCCATTCCTGACAGGGCTCCCTTGCTCCAGAACCAGAAATTCAGAAGCCAGAAGGCAGCGGCTGCGACTGAAAGGAGGATTTTCTTCGTATTCTCAATCAGGATTCTGTAAAGAACAAAACCACTTGCCGCG
>JAUWJE010000146.1 GCA_030607835.1 Candidatus Fermentibacterota bacterium
AGCCCCCCTCTCCGCCAGACTCATAAGCACCCCCCCTTCCGAAGAAACGGCCAGAGGACTGCCGTCGTAGATAAGTGAGTAATCGGGATAGCTTGTTAGGGAAGATTCAGTGGAAGAACACAAGTCAAACACATCAGTGGTTGAAAAAGCTGGAACTACGAACTCACCGCTAGGAACTATGTAAGAATCAATAACCTTACACGCAAGCTTTGTTTCGTCCGGGGAAAATACTACTGACCTGTACTCGACTCTTCCTGAAGATAGCAACTCTCTCATAACATGCTCATTCAGGTCATATATCCAAAGCCCATTGTTCCGGCCCCACAAAGCAATGAAATTACCGTCTGGTGAAATCAGACAAGATATGTACGGTCCGAAATTGAACTCTTCCAAGTTCAAAATGGAATGAGACTGAGCGTCCCCCAGTGTAAACACAGCTTGCATGGCAATCATCTGCTTGACAAGCCAGCGGGTATGATCGTTCGACACGCTACACACCCTGGGGCTATTATTGGGCAAGTTTACATCCTGCACCAGCTCTCCATCAGGCATGTAGGTTCTTATAGTAAATTGCCCCGTCCTGATTATCAATGATCCATCATCCGCAGGATACACCCATGCACTAGGTGAATAAGACTCAAACCCTTCCAGATATGATCTTTCCTCCAAAGCATCAATTTCGGGGAAAGGATCAAATTGAGAAACCTGTTGAGACTCGATATCCACCATATACCACCTGTACAGGTATCTGTACTCGTATGGTTCTCTTACTATAATCACAGCCCGATTAGCTGATGGAGAGAAATAGGCTCTGCATACAGATTCCGGCAAATCAATCTGAGTAAATCTCAATCTTGAGTTCATTGTGATGATCATGTCTTTGTATTGGGCCCATAGGAGCCAATCCACACTATCGGGAAACGCAACACCTGCATCTATGCATCTGATTACTGCATCAGGATTCTTTGGATTGTAAACAAGATGAGTAATTGAGTAGCTGTCACTGCACCATTCATACATTTCGGTATCTGCCATTGCCACCGGATGTTCTGAGAAATCCAGATGCTCCAGTAACCGAAGTTCCTCTGACCAGGGTGGAGCAAAGTCTCCAGGCAGGTCAAGGTCTATCAAATTATCACGTACATCAGGACAATCCCTGAGGGTGACATGCTGCTCCGGCGTGCCTGGAAGACTCCAGTAAAAATCTCTGAATCCTGCGGGAGTTCTAACTCCGAAAACGGATTCATTCACTTTCCGGACTGGAAGACGGTTCAAACCCCTGACATTTCCATAAATAACAAAACCATTTGTTGAGAAATCTTCTTCAGAATTTATCCTGAAAAAAAGCTCATACTGATAATTCTCTACTAAATCATTCCAACTATCGTAACCACTATTATGGGCATAATCCGCAAAGGTTGTATCGCCTGCTACAACTTCCACGGAGTCAGGAAACAGAGAAACGCTGTAGTAACCTGGAGAAAGTCCGGAAAAACAATAGACCCCGTTCGAATCAGCTTCCACTGTAATTCCACCTGGCTCAAGAGTAACTGAATACTCAAATTTCTGCTCGCCCCGGATCCAGTATCTACCAGAAATACAGCCGGTATCTTCACCAGGTAAACCGATGATCGTACACACTAGAAATATTAAACCGATTTTCACCATTGCTTCCTCCTACAGTCAGTATACTTAATCTATTTCTAGCAGTAAACAATGATAAAGCGAGGATCCTTTCTTAGGAATAGTACTGTTGAAACGATGAATTTGTTCGAAATACTACAGGCATATGAATGAGTGGAGATTACGTAGTTTTCTATCCAGTCTGGCATTATTAGCAGATTCGATCAAGATGGGGAATTCCTCTGAAACATCACAGAAGATCAAACATCTGCAAATATGACATATTTATTGCACTATTGTGCATAACCAATCGCCAAAAGTGTTCCAACTCTCAGACAGATGGCGCGCCATGAATAGAGATGCCTCCCCTTCTGGGGGGGCTTCACGTTTGTATGCTCCACGGATACTATGCCCCCGCATCTTCGAAACACCATGCCAGTTTCCTGGCTGAGAAAAACCGGGGTTCGATTCCCCGTGGGAGCGCCAAGGTAATTTAGTAAATGCAAGTCCTGCACCAATTCTCTGGTTTATTGAAAAGAATAAGATATTTCATTCAGAAGAGGAGAATCTGCATCTGATATCATTCTGATCAATTCTTCCGCAATCATCTCATTAGCTTTTGCACTTACATGTGCCCCGGAATAATCAAAATAGACTCCATCCTCAATTTTATCGAAGATAGTCCTGAAAGAGAAGTATCGAGTCGAATCAGTTATCGATTCTTCAAAAAGATCAAAGCTTGCCTCAAGTAACTCTTTGAATGCAGGATCTCCACCTGCAAGGAATGATTCATGCCCTCCTTCGTAGAATATGTGTTCCCGATCCGTAAGCGCTTTATCTCCTGTCCAAATAGTCGGGTGCCATATAAACAGACAGTCGAACTCGTAGAAATCGGCAAGTGCTTCGACAACACGGCAGTTTCCAAAATAGACGCTGACAACCTGTGAGGTCAACGTGTCAAAATTTATTCCCATTGTTCTGTAAGTTGGAATTTCAACAGTCTCCTGTGATAGTATTCCCTTAGATCGAAGCGAGGTAACAAGAAGCCATGTATTTGTTTTGGTGAGAATAATTTCCCAAAGAGGCATGATGCCAAGCGCTTCATCTGTTCCCTCAACCCTTCCAGCTATCGATTCCAGTGAATGATGAACGCCTGCAAGTCCGTTCTCATAAGCCCCCCAAACATCATTGAATCCATCATAGAATATCACAAGATCAGGGATATTTCCATTTCTGAGCTGCAGCATAAGCTCGATCACTTCCTGTGTAGTGGAATGACCTGGTTGAGCAAGATTGAACACTGCGACAGGTTTATCAATCAACTCCGATAAGTCCCTCTGCAGGTATGCTGCGATTGTGCGTGAATCAGATACACCAGCACCCCACATCGCGGATCCTCCAAGCATTAATACACTGAACGCATCAGGATTGCGTGATGCTTCCGGAGTCAAACGAAAACCATCTTCATTGATCGTTATCGAATCACAATTGATGATTGGGTTGGATCTCCATACAACAAAAGGTTCATAACGACCCAATACGACTATTTTCTCAACTTCATGTAGATGCCCCACTTCAATCTTTCGCGCCCTGATCCTGAATCTTTCCGAATCAATCAGCTTTACCAGAACAAGAGACAGAAGATCAAGTATGATCACCGCAATCACGATACTAAGGAGTATCTTTGCTGTACTCTCGTAGAATACAGGAAAGCGCCGGCCGAGAAGGCCAATAATTATCAGAATGACACCCGCTGCTGCAAATAATATCTGATTGCTGCTTAATCCTGAACTGGTGCTGAATCCCAGGATATTTGAGAACAGCGCAATCAGTACAAGCATACTGCCTAGTAGAATTACGGCTATTTTCAGGATTTTCACCGTTGAATCGCTCAGTTTGGTTTCTTTCATTATAATGCCCATTCAGTATTTGTATTCAGAAGAATCTGCTTCAATTAATCAGGTGAATTGATTGAATTTAATCAACTTGATTTTGTTTCACAACTTTAGGGAGAAATTTAAATAGACGCCTGGATACTCGGAATTTCCGCTTTCTACCATGATTCAGCTGCCTGCCTGGTGCATAATGGCAGAATTGTAGCCGCGGCACAGGAAGAACGATTCACGAGAAAAAAGCACGACCACCGATTCCCTGAACATGCCATAAAATACTGTCTTGATGAAGGTGGTATAAATGCAGAGTCGCTCACTCACGTAGCTTTTTATGACAAACCGTTTCTCAAGTTCGAAAGACTCCTTGAGACATATCTTGCGTTTGCGCCATCCGGTCTGCCCTCTTTTCTGAAATCCATGCCCCTCTGGCTCAAGGAAAAGCTCTGGATGGGTGATCGTATCAGAAAAAACCTCGGAGAGTTCAACGGAGAGCTGTTTTATCCGGAACATCATCAATCTCACTCCGCATCAGCATTCTTCCCGAGCCCCTTCAGAGAATCGGCCATCATAACAATGGATGGTGTCGGTGAATGGGCAACCGCATCATGGGGGATCGGTAAAAGCAATCATATAGAACTCATGCATGAGTTACACTTCCCGCATAGCCTGGGACTTCTGTACACAGCGTTTACATACTACACCGGATTCAGAGTTAACTCCGGAGAGTACAAGGTTATGGGACTGGCTCCATATGGTGAACCCCGTTTTGTACAGACAATTCTTGATAACATCATGGACCTGAAAGAAGACGGCAGTTTCAGATTGAATATGAAGTATTTCAATTATTGCCAGGGACTGACCATGACTTCCAGAGCATTCCACAAACTATTCGGCGGACCTCCCAGAACACCGGAGAATATCATTACTCAAAGGGATATGGATCTTGCTGCATCGGTGCAGGCTGTTGCGGAAGAGGTTATGCTGAGAACCGCTAAGCATGTAAAATCGGAAACTGGTCAGAGAAACCTCTGTATGGCAGGGGGAGTTTCACTTAACTGCGTTGCAAATGGAAAAATCCTGCGTGCCGGCCTTTTTGATGATATCTGGATTCAGCCTGCTGCGGGTGATGCGGGAGGCGCTCTTGGTGCAGCTCTTTTCGTATGGCATCAGGTTCTGGATAAAACCAGGGTTGCAGATGGAGTAAACGACAGCCAGAATGGATCCTACCTGGGACCACACTGGAGTGATGATGAGATCGAATCCTGGCTAGTGAATAGCGGATATCCGTATAGAAGGCTTGATGAAGAAAATATCATAGAAGAAGTAAGCGATGCAATCATTTCAGGTAAAGTTATTGGATGGTTTTCCGGAAGAATGGAATTTGGTCCAAGAGCTCTGGGGAACAGATCAATTATTGGAGATGCCAGAAGCACAGACATGCAATCATTAATGAACCTTAAGATCAAGTATCGGGAATCCTTCAGACCCTTCGCGCCATCGGTTCTCAATGAAGTTGCAGAAGAGTACTTCGAGATCGATGTACCCAGCCCGTACATGCTTCTGGTTGCGCCTGTCCGCAAAAACCGCAGGAATAAGTTAACTGAAGAAGAACATCTTTTCGGGATGGAGAAACTGAAAATTCCCAGATCGGATATCCCTGCGGTCACTCATGTAGATTATTCCGCCCGTATTCAGACTGTAGACGGAAAGTACAACCCTAAATACCACAATCTTATATCAAGGTTCATGAACAAAACCGATTACGGAGTAATCATAAACACGAGTTTTAATGTAAGAGGTGAGCCTATCGTATGTTCACCGTACGATGCTTATCTCTGTTTCATGAGAACGGAAATGGATATGCTCGCTCTGGGTAATTGCCTGCTCCTCAAGGAAGAACAGCCTGAACTGACAGAGGAGAAGGACTGGAAAAAGGTATTCAAGCTTGACTGATGGAGATATCGGTATGGATCAAATCCGCAAATTGAAGAAGTTTGGTCTGACAATGGCAGGAGCGTTTGCAGTCCTGGCCATCCTGTTCTACATCAAAGATAAGCCTTTATGGCTCTTTTCAGCTGGATTATCCGGATTTTTTCTGTTTACGGCTC
>JAUWJE010000072.1 GCA_030607835.1 Candidatus Fermentibacterota bacterium
ACGCTCACCTGAAACCCTTCTGCGCTGATATGAACGGAGACGGATCGCTTGATATGGTTGTCGGATATAAGGACGGCACTCTGAGGATATTCTACAGGGACATCACGTCTGGTCATGAGTCGGAATCGTCGGACCCATCCGGATCGGATGAGCTGTACATCTACGGCTCTGCAATCTCAGGTGAACACACTCTCTGCTTCACACCAGAGACAACCACATCGGCGACCTGGAGGATCTTCGATCTGACCGGTCACCTCATCCATGAGTACGATTTCATGGCCGAAGCAGGAGTTCAATCGACTATTCAGTTTGACGGGATATCCTCCAGCGGTGACCCCCTCCCCAACGGTCTCTACGTGAGCCAGTTCATCTCCGAGCACACGCAGAGAACGGCCTCAATGGTGATCGCCAGGTAAAAGGTCCAGGGAGCGGATGGAAGCGGATTGGGATCAGGTCTTACATTTAATCCGGCTTTCGGACAGCCGCGTAGTCATCGATTATCCGGCTTCCCCGTAAGAAGTCCTTCTCCCTGCTGGTCCGGATGACTTCATTCACCGTACTCCGCATATGATCTAGAATCTCAAGCATTTCGTCCGTTGTTTTTTCCGGAAACTCCCGCTCCAGGATATCTCTCTTAAAAACAGAAACCAACTCAGGATCTGATTCATTCCGCAGTCCGCTGAGGGCATAATACAGTATATGGAATCTATAGGTTTCCAGTGCTTTCTTCCTGTGTTCCTCGGTCAGGAAATTCTTTCCAAGACCTGGAATATCCTTTTCAGTGTAAAACTCTCCACCGTCTATTCCGGACAGTCTTTCCTCAGCATCGATCAGCATTTCGATGATATCAGGCCGAAAGACTTCAGTACTTCCATTCCAGTGTTTCGCACGGTTTCTCGATGAGTACTTCTCCTCATTCCGATACACGGCAAACAGATTATCGGAAAGAACCCATGCCGGGATTATCTGGTTGAAAGCAGGTGGAATACCATTAACTTTCATGAATGGCTCACATATGAGGGAAAATGGGAACTCCACTCTCTGTGGCAGGGTAGTGATTCCGGTGGCGATTATACTGAACGGTGCTCTTGAGAAGTCAGTCGGGAACTTGATAGAACAGCTTAGTCCGAAGAACATACCCTCTCCCGGTCTGATCTCCTGATCGGGAAGCCTTGAAGTGTGATTACTTCCGACATTCGCTCCGTATCCGATATTACCTTTCCCTTCAGGCCATCTCGCAGCGATAAGAAGGGACTGATGATGCGCTGCTGTAAAAGGTCCAGCGAGCGAAGATGAAATTTCGCCTTCAGCGAGAACAGAGTTGGGACCGAGGAATGAAGCGTAGAGTTTACCGTGCTTTTCCACTTTTGAAGCTTCTCCTACTATGGAATGCTCAACGATTGCCATAGAATCAACTACCGAATTCCATTTGAGAATTGAATCACGGACAAGCGCACCATCTGAAACAGTTGATCCATCATTCTCTCCACCGAGAAGAGTGCTGTTTCTTACTGCGCAGGCATTCGTTATGGACACATTCACACCGACAAAACAATCCTCTACAACAGTAGTGTCAAGTATTCTGCTTCCTCTTTCAATGATGCCGGTCATTCTTGATTTCTGCTTTTTCAGAAACCCATCGAGATGCAAATGATATTCTGCGAGATTATCCCTTTGACTGTCTCCTCCGGAGAGTTCCCCTGCAAGATCAGTATCAAGAAAGGGGAATGAGCGTACATTCCGCTCTCCCGTTTCAACTCCCAGTTCCAGGTCTGCACCGAGACCGCACATTGAACCGGGGCTGTAAGTTACTCGCCCGCAGTTCTCTATTATCACACCTTCATGTATTTGAAGATTTCGAAGCAGATCAACTGATACAATTCGGCATCCGGGTTGAATCTCCACATCCTGAAGCATGGAATCGCGAAGTTGTGGAATCAGTAAGGTATTTTTTCTTTTAAGCGAAAGCAGAGCAAGCCGCACATTTCCTTCAAATCGACAATCGGAAACGGACAATAGTTCAGTTTCAGGAGAGATGCGAACCTTTGACCAATCACTGCTCCTGTTACCATTCTTCTCGAGCAGATTCACCTGTGAATCGGTCAGCGGAATCCAGGTTCTCTGAATTGTGTCAGGTCGAAACAGTTCATCTGAAGCAAGTTCAAATAACTCGTGCAACCTATCGCTGAATTCAATGGACAAAGACATATACTTTCCCTTCAATCAAGAAATTCCAGTACAGATTTGAAAAATATCCAGAATCGCTGAAGCGATGAAATGCTGACCTTCTCCCCTGGAATATGAACATCTCTTATATCCGGACCCATGGAAATCATTTCCAGTCCGGGAATACTGTCACCGATAATCCCGCATTCGAGACCAGCATGAATTGTTTCAATAACAGGCTCATTGCCTGTAACTGCCCTGTAGATATTTACTATTTTGATCAGAAGCGCGGAACCTGAATCGGGCATCCATCCTGGATAGGCAGAAGCTTTCCTGAAAACACATCCAGCAAGCTCAGCAATTGCGGCAGCTCTTGCGGCAAGTGCCTGTTTGGCGCTATCCACAGGACTTCTTGCTGCGAATTTAAGAATGAATTTATCCTCTTTCATCGAAGCGATAGCCATATTTACAGAGGTTTCAACAAGTCCCGGAACCACACCACTCATCTTTTCAACTCCGTGAGGCATTGAGAGAAGCAGGTTTATTATCCTGTTGGAGTTCTCCTGTGAAATCGGGTTTTTTTCTGTTGAAGTCGGGTGAAGACTGATTTCAATACCATCTTCAATACCTTCGAACTCTCTCTTCAGTTCCATAACAACTCTTTGAATCAAATCCCTGACGGCATCGACAGACTGTTTCTGAACTGAGATATAAGCTACCGCTGTTCTCGGAATAGCATTTCTTTTTGATCCGCCTTCTATATCAGCTATCAGGCAACTATAATTATTGTAGATTTCACGGAGAATTCTACCAAGAAATCGGATTGCATTACCCCGATTCTTATTGATCTCCATTCCGGAATGACCACCTTTAAGTCCGGTGATCTCAAGTCGATAGTATTCCGCTGGTACATCCGTCCGCTCGAAGTTCATTGACACAGTAAAATCAAGTCCACCGGCACAGCCAATTGTAAAAACACCCTCGTCCTCAGAATCAAGATTTATAAGACGCTTTGATGTTATCCATGCTGGATCCAGATGAGCAGCCCCGGTAAGACCTCTTTCCTCATCTGTTGTAAAAAGACACTCCAGAGCGGGATGAGGGATTTCATCAGAGTCGAGAATTGCCAGCATTAACGCTACACCGATTCCATTATCAGCCCCAAGAGTGGTCTTTTTTGAAGTAACCCAATCTCCTTCAATTTCTGGAACAATGGGATCGCTGGTGAAACTGTGTGAACTGTCACCGGTTTTCTCAGGGACTATATCAACATGAGCCTGCAGAGCGAGTGAGGGATGAGAAGCTGCGTTCCCCCTGCCGGGTGAAGTTATAAGAACATTATTAACGTCGTCCCGCTTCGCTGGAAGATTCCTCTTTCGCGCAAAGTCAAGCAGAAAATCAGCCATTTCTTTTTCACTACCTGAAGGCCTGGGAATTCGGGAAATTTCCTCAAACCAGAACCATATATTTTCTGGTTCAATCTTCGAAAGTACTCGCATGTGGTAGATCCTCTCCACTTTTCAGGAAATTATTCATAAAATACGTGAAAAATATCCTTCCCGCATCTATGTTCGGTCCATCAGCTTGAATGGCGTCAACATCGATACGGTTCTCTTCAAGGACTCTTCTCTCCTTCAGGAAAAGATCATTCCCGTCCTTCCTGCCAAATTCCGGATGAAATTGCAGACCGAAAATACGCCTGGCTCTATCGATGAAGCCCTGAATTTCAGTGTGTCTGCTGGTTGCAATGATTTCAGCTCCAGTCGGAAGAGCAACAACTTCGTCAAAATGGGTCTGAAGAATTCTCGAAATCGGTTTCACACCCGGGATATTCAATCCAGATCCCACCATTTCAACATTCCTCCAACCTGCTTCAAGTCCATCCGGACATTTCCGTATGGATGAGGGTCCGACCAGAACTCTGCAGAACAGCTGATGACCATAACACACACCCATCTGCGGTATTCCGGTCTCCACACAGGAAAGAATCACTCCTTCAGCCTCGGAATAGAACTCAGCATCTGAACAAATGGACAGGCTCGAACCTGTATGCATCACATGTGTGAAAGCACCAACATCAGGGATATTCTCACCAAAGTAAACACAAACAGTTGTTGATCGACAACCATCCGGAAGCCAGCGTCTGAAGAGTGGACCTTCAGAGCGATCTACAGAATAATCAAGAATAAGCACATCCGGATGTTGAATCATATAAGTTTCATTCTGGAATCAAGTATTCTCAATAACGATCTCATAGTTAAATTGAGCATTGCCACGCAACATAGCTGGTACCCTACAGTACCTTTCCAGAGAAAGAGACACAGCCCTTTCAATTTTCTTCTACGGTAGCTTATTCCTCCTTGTATCATAAGGAAGCATATAAAATAACAATATCATAAAAGTAAGAGAAATGCGAGGACTATTGGATATATTTCGCGGTGTTGATAAGGCTGGAAGCATACCAGGATCGGAATATCTACAATATCACAGCTTATGGGAAGCTGCTGAACCCCATGAAAGTTGAGACTTTCCAGGAATCATCCTCACGAGTAAGCTTTACTTCAAAAGGAAGCTCCAACCCGGCAGAACTGAAAAACGTAAGGGGAATAACAAGATCATCATCACCTATTGTATATTCTCCTATCTGCATCTCGTACATTGAGTAACGAGCGCTCATCATTGGAAGAGAGACAGTGTTTTTAAGATAATCCAGAGCTGACCAATCGTCTATCTCGCTGGCTGTTGCGGTGTATCCAGCAGCAATAAGACGGTTCATTGTTAATTCTTCGTCTCGATCAATACTTTCCTTCAATATCATCAAACTGACATCGATGTCATCGAGTGCTTCACTTGAGACAAAGAATGCGACAGACTCACCATCCCCCGATTTCAGAGCCTCATAAAACACTTCAAGAACAATGGAAGGATCATCTGGAATCAAATCCGAAGTATCTTCAAAGTATGAGTACTCAGAAACCGGTTCAGAAGATTCATCCACATCAAGTTGTGATACTGCTTCTTCCGGCTCTTCTGGTGTAATTTCGTCAACGGGTGGTGGGGTTATCTCTTCTTCAGTCTGTGCGAAAGCAACAGAAATCACCAATGCGGAGATCAGTAATATTATGATCGGATATCTCAAAAGCCCCCCCCCGTTTTGCTTCACTGAACACCTAATACATGCAACACATAACATTATATTCAATAAAAGCAAGGGGAACAAGATACACGGAAAACACTTGATGTAATTCTCTGAACCAGCTTCAATCCGCTATCCCGGAAGGTATCAGTTTTTTCGTGTATCTGTAAAACAGTTATAGTTACATATCCTTAATTACTCGGACAATGATTGATGGAATGGTCCGTTCTCTCCCCATATTTTCAGTGTTTCCAGTACAATCCTGAAGGATGCTTCGAGTCCCTCCTCAGCGATCCACTCTTTTCTGGAGTGAAAGAGTTCTCCGCCAGTTGGCAGATTTACCGTGGGAACTCCCATGAATGATAATCTCGACCCGTCAGTACCACCTCTGATTGAGTCCTCTTTCCCTTCAAGGACAGCTCTTTCCATTCCCTTCAGGGCGTAATCGACCGGTCTTCTGTCCTCTTGAAGAATCTCTCCGGGATTCCGATACTGCTCTTTCAGTTGAAGAGAAACCTCTGCGCGCGGATATTTAATCCTGATCCATTTCTCAAGGCTGCGCAATCTGTGAATTCTTTCCTCCATACCCTCCCTGGTAAAATCACGCAGGATCATCTTTAATTCACCCTCGCCAGCTACAGAAGAGATGGATAACGGATAATCATACCCCTCATCGCCAGAACTGTTCTCAGGCATTTCCTCAGGACTGATCATCGCAACAATATCAGCCAGAATCCGGACGGAGTTGACCAGAATACCCTTTGCGCTTCCTGGATGAACTTCATTTCCCTTTACTTTCCAGTTGGCGGACCATGCATTGAAGGTTTGTGTATCCACCTTTCCAATAGAGCTTCCATCAACAGTATATGCAAAATCAACACCGAATTTTGATACATCGAAATTGTCCATGCCCCTGCCGATTTCCTCATCTGTTGTAAAGGCAACCTTCAGTGGGGGTCTTGAAATATCAGGATCTGCAATCAGACGTATGCATATCTCAATAATGACGGCAACACCAGCTTTGTCATCAGCTCCAAGCAATGTTGAACCATCGGAAGTAATTATCGTACCCCCGACATACCTGCTCATATCCACGGTCTCTTCCGGTTCTATGACTATATTCGGTTGAAGAGTAATTGCCTTTCCATCCCAGTCATTATGAAGAACGGGAGAAACATCTTTGCCTGAGACATCGGGGGAAGTGTCTACATGAGCGATCAGACCGATGACAGTATTACCGCTTCCCTCTCCAGGAAGAGCTGCATACAAAGTTCCCTTATCATCCAGATGTATATGCTCCATACCTATTTCCCGTAATTCACTCTCGAGTATTCTGAGAAAATCAACCTGACACGAGGAAGACGGCGAGGCAGTGGAAATCGGGTCGGATGCTGTGTTGATTCTAACATAACTCAGAAATCTTTCCGTTAACTGTTCAGACATGTTTCTCCTTTTCATTGGCAGATTCAATTTGGTATATATAGCGAAGATTCAGATTCGGTACAGACTGAATGTGAACCCGTGAGTTACAAATATTCACTTAAACCAGAGTAGGTGGCGAAGTGGCATCCTTCAAGAACGAAAGCGTTATATCCATAAGAGATATGTCACTTGATGATCTCTTAAAGATCGTTGATACAACACATTTTGTGAAGGAATCTAATCCAACTGACTTCCTGAGGAATAAAACCGTATCAACCCTTTTTTTTGAGCCTTCCACAAGAACCAGACTCTCTTTCGAGTCAGCTGTTCTCAAAAGCGGTGGATCTGTTTTCGGCATCGCCAATCCCAGTGCCTCTTCCCAGAGCAAAGGTGAATCCTTTGCGGATTCGATTAGAACTGTCGCCGGATACTGCGATGTAATGGTTATCAGGCATCCGGTCGAGGGCGCGGCAAGAATGGCTTCAGAGCTATCAGATACACCGGTAATAAATGCGGGGGATGGAGCAAATCAGCATCCTACCCAGACTTTCCTGGATCTGTTCACTATCAAAGAAAGCCTGGGCACGCTTGATGGACTGAAGATTGGAATGGTGGGTGATCTTAAATACGGTAGAACAGTACACTCACTTACACATGCACTTGTACTCTTTGGTGCGGAATTAACCTTCATCTCACCACCTGCCCTGGCGATGCCGGAGCATATACTCAATGAGCTTGATGAAAGGAAGATTCATTACAGGAATATGAAAGATCTGGAAGACGCTGGAAAACGTAATCTTGATATCCTTTATGTGACCAGAATCCAGAAGGAGCGTTTCGGTGACCCGCAGGAATACGAAAAAGTCGCGGGTAGCTACAGAATCACCGGAGAAACTATCGATATCCTGGGAAAAGATATCAGAATAATGCACCCGCTCCCACGAGTTGATGAGATTGCGGAGGAAATTGATAGTCTTCCGAACGCACTATACTTTACTCAGGCTCACAACGGGATACCCACACGACAGGCGCTGCTTGGCCTGTGACCGGAGGTTTGGACTGATGGACAGAGCATACAAAGTTTATTCGATTCAGAATGGAACTGTCATTGATCATATTCCCACTCCCCTCGCTCTTAAGGTCATCCGCATACTTGAACTCGGAAATGAAGGAATAATGACGATTGGTATCGGTTTCCGATCTGAGAAGTATCCTGCCGGGAAAGATATTGTCAAAGTCGAGAATCGCGTACTATCTCATGATGAGACGGATATGATCGCTCTGATAGCACCTGATGCTACAATCAACATAATCAAAGATGGCAGCGTATCTGAAAAACGTCAGATTTCTCTGCCCTCTCAAGTCAGGGGTATTCTAACCTGTCCCAATCCCAATTGTGTAACAAATAAACTGGGAGCGGAAAGGCACTTCTTTCTTGAAGACAGAAAATCTGTTACATACAGATGTAAATACTG
>JAUWJE010000141.1 GCA_030607835.1 Candidatus Fermentibacterota bacterium
CATGTCAGATGGATGGATCAATTCCAACGGCACGGAAGAGTGGTTCGAGCTAACGCTAGATTCACCCTTCTGGTATAACGGAACTGACAACCTGATCATCGACTTTGTATGGACTTGGGGTGAAGATGACATCTACGTATACGCGTGGGAATCCGGCTCACAAAGGACTCTGTTCGGGGGAGCTGCCAGCACCACACGTAATAGGGATACAGTGGTGCTGCATATGAGCCTTACGGGATCTCTCCAGCTGGAGTCGACGACCTTCGATCAGATCAAGGCTCTATCCAGATAGAGAGCCCTATTGATAGCCCCTGCGCTCCTGCTAAGAAGCACAGGGGCTATCTTTGTACCTGTCCAGCAAGCTATTTGAAGAAAAGACTGCAGAAGCACTTGCCGTCCTTCTCAACCTGATAATCCCTTGTTGAAGGATGCCAGCACACCAAGCCCTACAATCTTCTTCCACGAGAAACAACCTTGCTTTTAACGTCTCAATCAGCTTGTTTGTGCTATAAACTAAGTAGGTTTCCATTTGGTACTATAGCTTTTCTGGTTCTGCGTTTTGTGTTCGGATTCGATTTCTTAGGAGATGCTCAAACTTTAGCTACTGTTATATCTCTTGACTCAATCGCCCTTGTTCTCTTCCTGTTCTGGAGAAAAAAATAGAGTCAAGTTATTATGACTTGACAGAAGCCTGTAAACACATGTAAACCATAATCGAAGTACCGTTGATATGTTGCTGTTAATAAACAGGGATATGGATATTAGAATATTACTTTGAGCAGAGTGAAAAGCCCAAGTACAACCGTTGCAACCCCTACTATCATTGTGAAGTTCTTGACTTTCAGTTTTTTCACTGTTCTTGTTGAAAAAGGAACAGATGTGACAGCGCCTGCAAGTAGTGCTAGAAAGATCCTACCAATTGTGTGGTTTAGTTATACTTGATCCATCAGCAAACAGATGTGGGTCATCAAATTGATGCTTTAAATAGTGCTTTGGTTTTATATTGAAATAATAATCCACTGAATTCTTTACAATATTCAGAGAACGCCTGTAGGGCACGCCACGATTCTTACCGTATTTGGTCTTATTTCTTTCAACGCCGTATAAGCTGGGATAAGATCAGAATCTCCAGTGAGTAGTACAGATTGAAACAATCAATAAATATACCACATCTAATCATCTGAGTAGAATAAAAGAAAGTCCCTCCAAGTGCAATAATACACTTAAAGGGGGGGCCAACGGTAAACCGTTGGGGATGTTTCTACGTTCAATACATGAATAGCGTTAACGTTAATGTCAAGCTCTGCAGGAGGTATTTTATAGAGTCTACGAATACATACATATATTCTTAAAATTGTTGACAGTCATTTTTCCTCACCAAGCACTTCGGCTGACAGCCATAGGAGAACGGATCAGGAAAAGATATAATGACAGAGAGCAAGAGTGTAACTATTTCACAATAACCACACAGAGTCAAAGAATTTCATGAGCGCACAGGTTGCGTGCATCATTTGCATTTGATATACTTGTTTATCAGGACTTACGCGAATAGTGATTATATTTCATGAAAGGTGATGGATATTCATGAAAACCAGCAACAAGGTGAGCTTTCCCGGACCTGTTAAAACTCTCATGAACAGGTGGCTTCCCGAGGAGGCTACTCCGGTTGGTTATGCAGCTCTTATTAAAACTTTCGATCTCAAAGTACCCGTTCCACGGACGCTCAGTGCGATCAGCAGCAGACACAGGAAGTACATACGTGACTACTGGCGAATTCTCACTCCTCGCCATATGCCTGAACCCACACTCAGAGGACACCTGACTTTCGCTCTCAGGTACGAGGGACTGGATCTTGCTTTGCTGAAAAGACTTTTCCTGGAGACCGGTCCCGCACCTCTCCAGCAGATGGTCAGGGAAACCCCTTCGAGCAGCTATACCAGGCGACTGTGGTTTCTTTACGAATGGCTTTTGAACGATATGCTGGATCTTCACGATTAAGAATCGAAGGGTGGATCTTACGTTCCTGTGGTGAACCCGGCTTTCCAGTACGCTGTTTCCGGCCAGACCTCCAGAAGGCACCGTGTGCGGAACAACCTGCCAGGAACCCGCAAGTTCTGTCCACTGGTTTTCCGGACGGAACTGCTTGAGAGTTATTGCATAGCCGATCTGCCGGCAAAAGCCACGGAGGTGATCGGAGAAATCCCCGACGATATTCTGACCAGAGCAGCTGCATTCCTGCTTCTGGACGATTCCAGAGCCAGCTTCGAGATAGAGGGGGAACGGGCACCACAGAGCCGCATCCAGCGATGGGGTCAAGCTATCGGTGAATCCGGCAAGATGGCTCTAAGCCTGGAAGAGCTTCTTCGACTGCAGGAGATAGTAATAGGCGATTTTCGTTTCATGAAGAAGGGTCTCAGGGAAGAAGGGGGTTTTGTAGGACAGCATGAACGTCACTCAGGAAAGCCACTGCCGAGTCACATTAGCGCCCCGCCTGAGTACCTTGATTCCCTTATGGACGGGTTGGTAATTTTCGATAGGGAGTATGCTCCGGAGCTGGACCCTGTGGTGGCCGCATCTGTGCTATCCTTCGGGTTCGTATATATCCACCCGTTCGAGGATGGAAACGGTAGGATACATAGACTTCTGATGCATCATGAACTCACTCGCAGGGGTTTCAATCCTCCCGAGCTGCCCTTCCCGGTGTCCACAGCGATCCTGGAGAGGATTCAGGATTACCGTCGCACACTCGAAAGCTACTCTACTCGTCTGCTTCCGATGATAGAATGGGAACCCACTCTAAAAGGCAACGTGAAGGTTCTCAATGACACGGCTGACTTCTACCGTTATTTCGACGCCACAGAGCAGAGTGAGTATCTCTACAAGTGTGTGGAGCAGACCATAGAAGCCATTCTGCCCAGGGAAGTGACTTTTCTTCAATACTACGACAGGTTCCAGAAGGGTATTGGCGAGATAGTGGAAATGCCCTCCAGCAAGATCGATCTACTCTACAGATTCCTGCATCAGAACGGGGGAATACTATCCTCAAGGGCAAAAACCGATGAGTTCAGTGCTCTTACCGAAGAAGAGGCTGAAGAGATTGAGAGCCTCTATAAAAGCTGTATTCCCGGTCTCTTAGAAAATGCTGCACCCTCCACTAACGCCCCATCTGATAATCAATAAGTTTCCTGAGTAGAATAGAACTATCCCCTGCCTGCAATCAATTCCTCTCTACAAGCTCAAGAATGTATACTCGCGTATAGTCAGCGGGATTATGATCCCATCCAAGTATCCCCGATTCAGACACTTTGAAACCCCAGTATCTGGCTATTGCAGGAAGAGTAGTCTCAACACTGGTTATAAATGATCCATCACTCATGTCGTACAGGTCGAAAACAGGTGATGCGGTTGTTCCCTTTCCTGATTTGACCCACAGCCTGTTTTCCCCGTCGAAACCAGCAACAGTTGCTGTGCTGCGTACGGAGTCCGGTACCCAGTTGGAGCTGAGCTCCGCTGATGTCGATTCACTGCCAGGCCCCGGAATTACCGCATAAGGACGTGCCGCGTCCAGTTCCTCCTGCGTTACATATGTAATCTCCCAGGGGATATCAACTGTGAAGCTGGTGTCGCCAGCAGAAGTGTATCCGACAAGAGAGTATTCGGTTTTCGATGAAAGTGCGCATACGAGCCGGCCCTCCGAAGTAGAGCAGAAGTTATAGCTGGCACGATCATCTGATGAGCTTGGGTAATAGTTCTCCTGGTATGTAAGATCCGGCACTACTTTATCCGACCAGAGGCAGAATTCACTGCCGCGGAAGTACTCTTCGGCGTCCTCATCATAGTAATAGTTATATCTTCGTCCTGTGATAGAACCGTCAGGGCCGCATCTGATACGATCAGGGGCCATTGGCTGGAAACCTCTCAGTTCCCGCAAATAGCATAGATCTGAATCAAAGAAAACAACTTTCCCCTGTTGAATATCCGATACGGCAAGCCCTCCATCAGAAAGAAAAGTCATTGAATAGGGAGAGACAAACTCCCCCGGACCGCTCCCATCGCTGCCTGCGCTTCCCAGGAACTCGCCGTCACCGGAGTAAACAAGGACCTTTCTCCGGAGGATATCCAGCAGGGCAATGCGTCCGTCGGTCAGATACGTAGCATCAATGATCATTCCGAACACATAATTGGAATCACCAATATCAATGCCAATAGAGTCGACCTTGATCAAATCGTATTCAGGCTGACTGCCACTCTCTTCGACAAGGGTTGTATCTGTACCGGATTCACCACAGCTGCATAGCAGAGCAAGAGTAGAAAGAAATAGTATCGTAACCAGTATTCTCATTATTAAATCCCATTCGTAAAGACAATGATCACCGGCGCATTTGCACATCCGCTTCCTGTGGTCTATAAATCCTGATGAGCACCATTCCGATAATCCTTTTGACAGGTGCTGGCTCCTGCATAATGGCCTATTCTGGCTCGAAATACAGCAAGGACAAGGTACTTGCTATTCTTTGTCAACGATACCCAGCCGGTGGGTGGCAGCTATCGTCTCGATCATGTTCCGCGCAACATTCGCCTGTGCTGCAAACTCTCTCCATTTCTTCACCGCAGTATAGACCTGATGAAGGATGTTATCGGCCTTCCGAATACCGAACTGTTTAGCGACTGTAAAGAGGTCTTCTTTTGTGAATCCATCAGTCTTACCACTGATCCGCATCTGATGACGGCTGACCCAGGGACTGTCCTCGCGGTGGCTCCAGGTCATGTCGTAGGCAGGTGCGAGCCGCCAGATGCCGTCCGACCCCATCAGGAACTCGATGTTACGAGTGTGGTCATCCTGGTTCCGAGCGAGGACGTTGAAGATCATCCGGCGGTACAATTCCTTCATTGCCGTGTATCCCAGATTCAGTTGCTGGATCACGCTTAAAGCATCCTCGTAGCTGTATTGACCGGGGGCATTATAGTCGAAGTGTTTCATGGCACACAGCGACTGGACGTGAATCTTCTTACCTGACTTCGTCCGGTCGAAACGGCGAGTCATGAAATGCGCTCGCTCGCCCTCTTCGAATAACCGGCATTCTGTCATCTCAATACCCGCATCTATAACCATTCTAGAGTAAGCGAACTCGATGCGTCCGAATCCCAGAGGATCACCAAGAGAGTCCTGATTGACCCCGTCAAATTTCAGTAGCCAGGGCTCAAATCCGTCCGGCGGAGCAACTTGGCCCGATCGCACTTCTCCCGTCTCGGGATTCCAGGCAATAACTGCCTTAGCCCGCGCTCCGGCTGCGGAGGTACCTACACGGATGATCATCTTCAAGGCATCCGCCTTATTACGGTCGAGGTTCACAATAAGTTTTTTACGTTCTCGGAGCACCTCCCCTGCTATGCGTGTCAACTCATCGATTTCGATGTGTACGGATTTCCTGACCTGGGGTCCCCGAGCTGGCTTGAATTCCAGCGCTCCCATACCGCGGGTGCTCATGTAGCAGAGGCGTTCCACCGGGTTGAAGTCTGCTTTGTCCCGTCCCTGCTGAGCTAGCCATACATCAATGAGGGTGTTCCCGAATCGATCGGGCAGGGCATCCGCCAGCAGCCCTGGAAGGCCGAGAAACGTATTGCGATTCAAAGCTGGAAATGAGTAGATGCGTTGTGCATCGAGTGGCATCATCAGCGGGGCGACTTCGAG
>JAUWJE010000094.1 GCA_030607835.1 Candidatus Fermentibacterota bacterium
GGAATGGGGAAAAGCCCCTTCAACTCGATGGCTGTTACCCATGTTAATATTCGGTCTCATTACCCTTTTGTCTTTTTCTGCGTGGTTGTACTACAGAAGAAAGAATAAGCGATTAAGAACAGAAGATATTACTATTGTAGAGAAGATATTGCTCTCTCCTCTGGATGAAGTGAAGGCTCTGCTCGATTCACCGGCATTCGCAAACGGGAACTGGATAGAGTATTACAAGAATGTGGACAAATTACTCAGGGACACTGTCTTATTCCGCTTCAGAATATCCAATCGTGCGCTCACCTGGAACCAGATTATCAGACTCACCCGTGCGGAAGAGGATGGTGGGAAGTTTGCTGATGATTCCAATGAACTTATAGGAGAGATCTCCCTTCAGAGATACGCGTCATGGGGTGGTTCAAGAGACAGAGCGGAGAGATACACATCGATGCTGACTTCCATCAGAAGGGAGTGGCACCTTTGATGAATTTCCAGTTTCTGCCGGCTTTATTGGGGTTTCCACTGGTTCTGATTACCCTGCAGTTATTTTCCAGAAAGAAAAAGATCCGCTCTCAGACATACACCGGTCCTTTTTCCTTTCCGTTCGTTAACAGCATTTCGGGCAATAGAATAGCCACCCTTCTGCAATGGGGCGGGTTCGCGCTCCTGTTCATCGCTCTTGCACGACCCCAACACGGTTATGAAAGGCTTCCGGAAGCTGGTGAGGGAGTGGATATCATTATAACTCTTGATGTTTCCGGAAGCATGACTCAAAGCGATTACTATCCAAGCAGACTGGCTGCTGCAAAAAAAGCAGCTCTGACATTCATTAATGGAAGACCAAACGACAGAATAGGATTAGTGATCTACGCGGAACAGCCGAGAGCAATCTGTCCGCCAACATTTGATCATTCAACTCTTGAAAGATTCATTCAGAATGCTTCAATCGGCACTCTTCAGGATGGAACTGCCATCGGAGCAGGTCTTGCTGTAGCGGCAAGAGGGTTTGACTATTCTCAGACAGAGAGGAGAGTGATAATCCTCATTTCAGACAGAGAAGACACTTCGTCTCAGGTTGATCCAATTACTGTTGCGCAGGCTGTCAATACCATTCACGGCGACAGCCTGAGAGTGTATACCGTCGCCATCGGTACTTCTTCTACTGAAGAAGGGCTTGGAGTCGACAGGGGAACTCTCTCGGAGATCGCCAGACTGAATGGAGGAAGACTATTCAATGTTGAATCACCGCAGGAACTTGATGAGGTCTACTGTGCTATTGATTCGCTTGAAGCTTCTACTCTTCCTCCCGAAGGTCTTTTTGTATACAGAGACTCTTACATGCAATTCCTTGTGTGGGGACTGATACTTCTTGCGGTTTCAAGTGTTCTAAAATGGCGCGTTTTCAAAGTTGTAGGTGACTGATGGGATTCCAGCGCCCGTTTCTACTTCTTCTGATTCTTCTGGCTCCACTGTACTGGTGGTTGAGGATAAAGTGGTCCAATTCTGAAATGAGACTGTTAAGAGTTTTTGTCAGACCGGTCCTCTGGGACAGAGTCAGAATTCACCCTCCGCCGGATCGAACATTCTCACTTTTCCTCTGGGTGACTGGTTTGGTTTTTTCGATAGTAGCGTTGAGTGGTCCAACCTGGGGGCGATCATCAGCCATAACATCAACAGGAGGGAAGAACCTTGTAATAGCCCTGGATATATCACAATCAATGTCATCACTCGATGAGGCTCCATCCAGGATTGTCAGGGCAAATGCTGAGATAAGAAGGCTGATCGAAGAACTTGATGATGTTCGGATAGCACTCGTGATATTCTCCGGTAGCTCCAGACTTGCCTCTCCCTTAACCCTGGACAGGGAATTCCTTCTGAGCAGACTTCCTGATAACACATGGAGCAACTCTGATATTGCACGCGGAACGCAGCTCGGAAACCTGGTGGACATAATGGTATCCGCGCTGCCCGAAATGGATCTTGAAACTCGTCTTGGAATAATATTCACTGATGGAGGGTTTCATGATTTCGCGACTGCAAGCGCTATAGAAACCGCCACAGCAAACAATATGCGTTTAATAACTCTGGGAGTTGGAGGACCTGTTGAAATGACGATACCTCTTGAAAATGGGGGTGTTCTACTTGATGCGTCAGGAGATACAGTGAGAACAGTTCTCGAAGAAGAATCTCTCAGGGAGCTTGCCCTTGAAACAGGGGGGATCTATCTCCCGCTATCTCAGACAGATGATCTGGCTCCCATTGTTCAGGTTTTTCTCGAACACATTTCCGATGAAAACAGTGAGCGTGCATCAGGTGGTTCCACTTCGACCAGAAGATATCAGTATTTCCTTGCAGCTGCTCTGATACTCTTCTCTCTCGCGACTATTCTTGAGAGGAGGGGAAAATGATCCTCCTTCTCATGGTACTTCAGCTCCAGAGCGGCTTTGCACCTTCTTTCCTCGCGGAGATCGCGGCAAATTACTTCCTTGATGAACAATATTCGAATGCTATTGGGGCCTGGACGGAACTTTTTTCACGGATGCCGGAAAGAGGAAGAATACTCTACAATCTTGCTTCATCTCAATTCATGATAGATTCTCTCTCATCTGCCGATTCACTTCTTTCCTATGATATTACTGATGTACGAGAGGATACTCTCATGCTTGCGAGGGATCTTAATTCGATCGCACTTGCCATTCAGGAAGATGATTATGCCGTTGTAGAGTCATCAGTGAACTCTCTTCGAATTGCTGTAGCCGATGGTTTCTCTCTGCACTGCGAAAAGACCGGACTGGAAGCAGGACTGAACTGGCTTGATAATCATGAACCCCCTGAAGACCAGCAGGATCAGAACGAAGATCAGCAGGATCAGAACGAAGATCAACAGGACCAGGATGAAGATCAACAGGATCAGGATGAAGATCAGCAGGATCAGGATGAAGAACAGCAGAATGAGCAGCAACCTCCACCGCATATCAGTGAAATGACACCTGAACAGGCACAGGCCATTCTGGATCTCGTGGAGGACAGCAGCCAGGCGGAGGATTCCATCGGAACAAAGAAAATGGGTTATCCAGCGGGACCAATATTGTAATTCTACTCTGTTTTCTGTCTCTAATCAGCTTACCCCCGGATATTGAAGTCTCTTTTCCGGATTCTGTTCGAGCTGGTGATTCCTTCTCTGTTGATATCACACTCACAGGGATGGATATCAGATCTGTTGAATGCACACCACTGTGTTCAGGGGGACTGAGATTTATGGGCAGTAATACGATGCATTCATTCTCCAGTATAAGCACATCAGCAGGACGGTCTATAAACTCTGAAACCCTTCTGTCGATGAAATTTATGGCGATTGCAGAAGGAATTCACACCATTGGACCATTCCGAATAACCTCTAACCGTACATTAATCTGTGAAATCCCTGCTGATTCGATAACTGTAACCGGCGAGACTCCTTATAGAGGAACCACGTCGATCAACACCGAATCTGAAATACTGGCTTGGATCGAAATCGAGATTGATACTACAGGTCGAGTATATCCAGGACAGACTTTCCAGATTGATTACTATATCTATAAAACTCAAAGGAACGCTGAGATCGTTGACCTCTCTCTTGATGCGGCCGAATATGCATCTTCCAGTCTTATTGAGGACTCAAGTGAACTCAGATGGGTCAGATGCAAGAACGGTCATTTCAAGACATGGCTTGCTGCAATGGAAATAACTCCTGCTTTTGCCTGCAGCCTTGAACTGCCTGTCCTCAGGGGTAGGATCGGCATCCCAGGCGGATTCTACAGAAGATCCCTCGAACACCAGATATCCTCAGAAGGTTCATGGATCGCAGTATTTCCATTTCCTGAAGAAGGACAACCCGCTAATTTCACCGGAATAACCGAAGAAATCTTCTTCAGTCTGGATGAAACCCTTAGTTGTTACAGCCAGGCTGGAGAGAAGTGTATTCAGCTTTCTGCAGCAGGCCCGGGAGCCTCACAGCTCGAGTCTGTACCTTATCTTACAGTCTCAGGTCCTGCTACAGTACTGACCGGACCGTTGCTCCGAGAACCCGACGGGGGAGAGGTAACATGTCGGATTCTTGTTGAACCGGATGATAGCGGAATTGTTATGGTAGGGCCGGATAGCCTTGCATGGTTCGACACCGACTCAATAATCTATCATCAAGCATTTATTCCGCCCTGTACGCTTTCAGTACATGCTCCGCATCAAACAGCCATTATAGAAGTAGATTTCAACGAGGGAAATAGAAATATCTCTTTTTTACTGATTCTTTCCTCGGTGCTGCTTGTAACTGCGATAGTATTCATTATGATGAAGACCAGATTCGGCCGTAACCGTTTTATTCCGGAGATCAATGATGCTCAAGATCCGGAAGAACTCCTCACCGCGCTGGAGTATGAATTCTCCAAACTCCTGACTGGTTCTCCATGCTACATGGGTTCTGAAGAGCTTGATGAAGCGCTTGATGCCAGAGATACTGACAATCTCCTGAAAGGCAGGCTTCTTCGTCAGTGGAAAGATATAGAACTAATGCTCTCAGGAAGAAAGATATCCGCGGAGCAGCTGGAACGCCTTAAGCATACGTGCATTGAACTCATACAGGAGCTGTCCGCCGATCTGAATCGCTGATGGGGGTGTTCCGGTAATTCTTCATGCCTATATTTCAATATTGAACGTTATTAATAACATCCGGGAGTTTGAAGAATGCTTGCTAATTACCTTGCTGTAAGCGCGTATGCTGTTCTTATTATGATAATTGGCCTGTTGGGAATGCGGAAAACCCGTTCTTACAACGATTTCCTTCTTGGCGGTGGCAAAGTTGGGCCGTGGATGACTGCGTTTTCTTACGGCACCGCGTACTTTTCAGCTGTACTCTTCATCGGCTTTGCAGGCAAACTTGGCTGGGGGTTCGGTCTCTCCGCTCTCTGGATAGCCCTTGGCAACACATTAATAGGTGTACTTGGCGTCTGGCTACTTCTTGGCCACAGGATAAAGACGGAAACCCATTCACTCGGCGTCAAAACAATGCCTGAATATCTTGAAGCAAGATTCAACAGCCCATTTCTAAAAGGTTTCACTGCTATCGCCATTTTCGTATTCTTCATTCCTTACACAGCTGCGGTCTTTATGGGGTTGAGTTACCTTTTCGAATCCACATTTCAGCTTCCATACATATGGATACTGCTTTTCATGGGGTTGTTTACGGGCATTTACCTGATCATGGGCGGATACAAATCCATGGCGATGATAGATGTCATTTTCGGAATCGTTATGACAATTGGTGTTCTTGTTCTTTTCTATTTTACACTGGAGAAGGGGGGAGGATTACCGAACATAATCTCAAGTCTCAAGGCGATTGAACCGAAACTGGTTAGTTCTGTAGGACCACCAGGTATTATTCCACTTCTCTCTCTCGTATTCCTGACCAGTGTTGCACCGTTCGCGATGCCTCAGCTCGTTCAGAAATTCTACGCTATTCGTGACCGGAGATCTGTCAGAATAGGTACTATCGCTTCTACTGTTTTCGCTCTTCTTGTAACAGGGATAGCCTATTTTACAGGAGCGTTGACCCGGATATTCCTGTCTCCTGCCACCACTCCAGATGCTTTTGGAGAAGGAGGAACACCCATTTTTGACGCTCTCATGCCGGAACTGCTGACAACAGTAATTCCCGCAGCTCTTTCGGTCATAATTCTGCTCCTTGTTCTTTCGGCATCAATGTCCACACTTGCTGCTCTTGTTCTGATATCCAGTTCAACTGTGACCAAGGATTTCTATCATGGTTTCATAAATAAGAGTGCATCAGACAAAACTCTTACGAAACTTGGCAGACTGAGCAGCGGATTCTTTATTATTCTGACAATGATTCTGGCCTGGCTGAAACCCGCTGTAATAGTAACCATATTGTCAATATCTTGGGGCGCAATAGCTTCGGTGTTCCTTGGACCATTTATATGGGGACTATTCTCAAAGAGACTTGGGAAAGCCGGAGCAATAACCGCATCAATCATGGGGCTTTCCGTATGCCTGATCCTCTTCATTTTATGGGGAGCTTCGAAGGTTCCTCAGGCTGCATCCACAGGCATGCTTGTATCACTGATTGTTCCAGCTCTGTTTGTTGGTTTTCGCAGATTCAGATCAACATGAGATTTTAAGGAGGATTGTATCATGAATCAGGATAATCTGAATAGAGAAGAAGACACTATCAATCGTCCTGAGAACTCATCCCCCAATGATCAGATGCATATGGAAATTCTGAATTCAGTCATGGAGAGCATTCTGATTGTCGACAACGACAATAGAATAGTATTCTGCAATCCGGTTCTTTATGAGCTCTTTGAAGTTGAGCTGGAAGAGAACCTTACAGGAAGAAATTTTCTGGATTTTGTCTCCAGAGATCATTGGGATATCGTAAATAATCAGACTAATAAAAGAATAGAAGGCGAATCTTCCAGATACGAGCTGGAGATTGTTACAGCGAAGAATAACAGGAAAACAGCATTGCTTTCGGTCGTTCCCAGAAAAGACGAACAGGGTAAAACAACGGGAGCTATCGCAACAATAGCAGATATCACAGAAAGAAAGCGGATGGAACTTGAACTCGCTGATAGCGAGAACCGCTTCAGGGATGTTGCGCTGTGCAGCGCTGACTGGGTATGGGAAATAGACGCATTGGGCAAGTATACTTTCTGCTCTGATAACGTAATACGTCTTATCGGATACTCAGCTTCAGAAGTGCTAGGAAAAACACCCTTTTATTTCATGACAGATGAAGAAGCCAAAAAGATTTCCAGAGAATTCCGCTCGATTGCCCTGAACAAATCGAATATAGTCGATATGGAAAACAAGATTCTAGATAAAGATGGAAATATCCATATAGTACTTACAAATGGAGTTCCTGTCTTTGGTAAGAACGGCGAGTTTCTCGGTTATCGAGGAGTGGACAGAGATATTACTGACCAGATAAAAGCCGATGAAGAATTGAATAATGCGCTGAAAGCAACTAAAACAATCCTTGAGTCGGTTCCTTTCGGAATAATGATAATCAGCAGAGACAAGAGAATAATCAGCGCAAACAGAGTTGCAACTGAACTTCTTGGAAGTGAATCAGAGGAGCTAGAGGGACATATCTGCCATGATTTCATATGTCCGACAGAAATTGGAA
>JAUWJE010000247.1 GCA_030607835.1 Candidatus Fermentibacterota bacterium
ACGCCCGCACAACCGTGGACGCTACGAATGCGGTAAAAAGATTGACCCAGATCCAGGGGAAACGCTGTTTGAAAGCTGTTGAAACAGGGCTGAATATCCGGTCTTCTTCAGAAAGACCTGCCATCCTGTACATGTCCTCAGTAGCCTCTTCCTCCATGACATCGATAAGGCTGTCACCCGGTATAACTCCAATCAACCTGTGATTGTCATCCACAACCGGGATAGCCATGATATTGTACTTTCTGGATAGTGATGCCGCTTCTTCACGGTCGGAATTCCCGTTTACCGTAAAAGGATCCGCCATCATGATGTTCCTTACAGTCGTACCATACGGACAGGTTATCAGCCTTCTGAGGGGAATTACACCGGCGAGCCTGTCATCATTGTCTATAACGTAAACATAGAATGGAACATCCACATCTTCGCTCTGTTTACGGATTGTATCCACCGCCTGATCAACGGTAATATCTGTATTAACAGACATATAGCTTGTGCTCATCCAGTAACCGGCGGAATCTTCCGGATATATGAATAACTGCTCTATTCTGTCTCTCTTAAGGGGGGGAAGGAGCTTCATTATCTCGTCTCTGCGCTCCTCCGGCACCGCTTCTAAGAAACGCAGAGCATCATTGGATTCCAGAGATAAGAGAAGTGCAGCGGCGCGATTGTCCTCAAGTCTCTCAAGTACTTCAATCAGGATGCCATCTGGAAGTTCCATGAGTACTTTGTCAGCTATTTTCTGAGTGAACAGTATTTCTACAAGAACCGTTACCTCTGGAGGTGTAAGTATACCGAAGAGGTCCGCTATATCCGCAGGGTGCATTTTTTTGAGAACAAGAGCCGCGCGGCTGCGAGCTCCGCTTACGATAAGCTTCCTGACGTAATCACCATGTTTCTGTGTAATAGGCATCTATCACCCCCTGTGCATGTTTACGGTTTTGTGGAAGCTAATTGAAACGGTTTATCTGTCAATGGCGGTGATTGGCATTTCCGCGTTTCAGTTAAAGCGTTTTCAATAAAAAAACCGGGAACAGCTTTTACACTGTTCCCGGTCCGTAAATTGAAACTCTGGATTAGAAGGCCAGATTGAGAAGAACGTAAAGCATCATCCAGATACCTACTATTATGCCTAAAAGTCCGAGTATTCCCTGCTTCGCAGCAAGTTTTGCCATCATCTCATCAATTTTGGCTTTTGCATCTTCAGAGCTGACGAAGGTTTTGATGACTCCTATTCCGAGAAGCAGACCAAGGGCAAGAGTGAGAAGAGCGGAGAGGATCATTGTGATAACACCAACCGGGATTAAACTGAAGAAGTTGAAGTATCTGAAAGTCTGGAAAACTTTGATAAGACCCCAGACAGCAGAACCCGCGCCTATCCATCCCTGGTAAGGTGCTATCTTCGCAATGATCTCTTTTGCTTCAGGTTTTTTGGAAATTATCAGATTTGGTGCTGCAAGTATTCCCAGAAGCGCTAGCCATAAACCGGTGAACCAACTCATTTCTACCTCCCATTTTCGTTAACTGATTCCTTCCAGATCTGAATCAGTTTCAAGTAGTACGAATAGAACATAACATTGTACATCAGTTGGAATATTCACAAAATATTCTTATTCGCAAGTGCCAAAAAAACTGGGAGCTGTGTTCACAGGACAATGTCACCTGTCGATTGACTGATATATGAACATATGCAGTGAAAATGAATGGAACATTTTCGGGATTGATCATATATATGACATAGTAACAGTTAACGTTGTATTCTGATTGATTATGATTGATATTAATTTTATCGAATATTGACACGCTGGAACTTGAAGGGTAGCATTGGCATTAATCAGTAAAACGATTAATCCACTATACATGGGAGACAAATTGTGTACGAGAATTCACTCACTGAAAAAAGACTGTTTTCCAGGGCAAGTGTTGAATGCGAACTTTCAGTAGGCCCTGCGAGCATGTCCATGCTTCCCGCAACTGTCATCAATATCAGCGCCTCAGGGATATACTGCGTCAGTTCCAGGAGTATAGGCGAACTTTCAAGGGTTAACATCATTCTGCGTATAAACGGTGGAGAAGATATACCGGCAAGATCGGTAGTAATTAGAGAAGAAGAGCTTTCCGATGGTTCCTACGGAGTAGGTCTCTTTTTCACAAGGATCACAGAACGGGGAAGAGAAATTATTATCGAATACACATCTGACATTGAATCAACTGGTTGATATCATGAAAATCATACTTGCAGCAATCTTATTCTTAGCATTTTCCATCTCCAGTGCAACGAAATATGCAGGAGAATTCCTCTACGTGGGTGCCGGCGCAAGGGCGCTGGGCATGGGAGGAGCCTTCTGCGCTGTCGCGGACGATGCCTCTGCCGGGTACTGGAATTCATCCGGACTATATCTGATCGATGGTCAGGAAGCTCAGTTCATGCATTCTGAGCGATTCGGCGGAATAGTCATGTACGATTACCTTGGTTATGGAAGGTCCGACGGTTCAACCGGCCTTGGTGCAAGCCTTTTCAGAACGGATGTGGGAGATATAGCAAACACAAACAATCTTCCCTACTACGATACCGGCTCAGATGGAGTATTCGGTGTTGATGGAACCGGTGAACCTGGAGACGCGGGGGACGACGATTACGACCCAATAACCAATCCGGACGGCACTGAGGGGAACGGTGAATGGGACCCAGGAGAAGAAATCATATACGATGAGGGAAGCATAACTTCCGGAAGCGGAGTGGACTGGGCCCTCTACCTCTCATGGTCGAGGAAACTCAACTCGGTGTTTTCGGTAGGAGCTTCCGTTAAAGTCATAAGAAGGGGATTGATGGATAACAGCGCCTTCGGCCTGGGTCTTGATATCGCCGCAAGGTATCAGCCTTCAGAGGCTGTTTCCATTGGACTCAACCTGCAGGATGTACCCGTGACACAACTGTTCTGGGATACCGGTATTAACGAGAGCATCCTCCCCACAGTCAAACTTGGCCTGGCTGTAAAATGGCCGCTTTCAAAATTCGCGACTGTAGCTACAATTGCTGCAGACGGGGATTTCAGATTCGAGGGCAGGGAATATTCCGCCCAGTACAATTTCAGCGGGATAAGCCTGGATACTCATATGGGAGCTGAGTTCCTGATAAAGGATCTGGTAGCCCTGAGGATTGGTTCTTCGGAAGGTTCGATGACTGCGG
>JAUWJE010000093.1 GCA_030607835.1 Candidatus Fermentibacterota bacterium
ACCTCTGCATATGCTGCATATCTTCTTTGATCAGATTCTGCAGAATCTCGAAGAAAAACACCTTTACGAAGATCTATTGATTGTTTGCGATAATCTTTACAGAAGAAATCTGGATCGTGGCTGTGTCCTGAATGCAGCGTTTTTCGCTGTACCACTCTCTTTACTCGATCCTTCCTTCAGATCGGATCCGTCAATTGCCGATGCGGTTGAAGGTGAATTAGAGCTTATCGAACAGCACCTCGGTTTTGAAAACAGCCCGGTTTTCGGATACAGAGAAGACTACTCGCAGTATGTTCCAAGAGGCCACTACACAGCCAGCGAGGGACTGGAGAGATATTTCAAGGCTATGATGTGGCTCGGAAGGTTGACTCTTCTGCTCAACGGAGGAGAGCCTCATGGTCAGACAGCTGCTTACATCGTATCCGAAGAGGATGCGAGGGAAATGACCGCCAGCGCACTTCTGATTGTCTCCGATCTCAGCACTGTTGAAGCGGATGGTGAGCTGCTTCTGAATAAGTGGAAAAGGATCTATGAAATAACAGCTTTCTTTGCCGGTTTCGCTGATGATCTATCAGTTCCTGAATACTCGAGCGCGGCAAGAGAGATCGCGGGTGAATCAGCTGATACCGATTTAATCTGGAGCTCTGATTTCTACCATCAGTTCAGAGACCATGTAAATACCAGCTATGCCATTCCTTCAATTTACAGCGGCACTGGTGAACTTATCTCGATGCCGGATGAGAACGGGGAATTCAATCCTGATGATCTTCAGGAAGCATTTGTAAAAACAACAGGTTTCAGATTCCTTGGTCAGAGATATACGCCTGACAGCGAAATCCTTGGTAAGCTTGTGTTCCCGGCAGTTGGATTAAACTCCTCCAGACAGAATCGCTACATGCCGACCGGACTGGATGTCGCGGCAGCATTCGGAAGCGATGCTGCTCTTTCAATACTTGAGGAGCGGGGAGCATTTGAATACGAATACTACGCTGACTCTCTTGCGTCTCTTACATCAATGATCGAGGATTATTCTCCATCTGACTGGCACTCCACCCTCTACATGTCCTGGCTGCATTGCCTTTATCTCCTGCAGAAGGAAAAGGGAGAAGGTTATCCTGACTTCATGCGCAATGATGCCTGGGCCAGGCATACTCTCTCCAATTTCCTCGCCTCATGGGCAATGCTCAGGCACGACACAATTCTATACGCCAAGCAAAGTTACACTATGGAAGCCGGAATGGCGATGGAGCCTGATGAACCCGTTCCTTCCGCCGGTTTTGTAGAGCCGGTACCCGAAGTCTATGCTGAGCTGAGAGCAACTCTGAAAATGGCTGAGAGAGGACTTGCGGAATTCGGTGTTCTGGACAATGAAATTGAAATGAGATTCGGAAATGCAGCAACTATTCTGAAGAACCTTCAGAATATCTCGGAAAGAGAGCTTGCAGGAGAGCAGATCACTTCAGAAGATGCGGATTTTCTGAAAAATTTCGCGAGCCGTCTTGAAATCGCGATTTCCTGGGGGGGCAGAACATCAGAAGGTCTGGAGACATCGCTGATCGCAGATGTTCATACAGACCAGAACAGCAGATCTGTCCTTGAGGTTGCGTCAGGTAACCTTGATTACTGTATAATCATTTACAGAAGACCTGATGGTCATATTGAAGCCGCGATAGGACCTGTTCTGAGCTATTATGAATTCGCATGGCCAATGTCCGACCGACTTACTGACGAAGCCTGGCGTGAAATGCTTGCGAATAACGAACCGGAAAGGCCATCCTGGACGGAGATGTTCCTGGAGGATTAGCCCGGCTCCATCACAATCCGAGACCTGCCGTGCTGGGAAGCACAAGGCAAAATATTAGAGCAAGTTTCAGTGTTTTCATACTGTATTATTCACTTTAAGGGTTTCACCTTTCATTTTCCGGCATCCGGTATCCCTTCTTTTCAAAATAGTTTCCCAACAGTATTGATGAAACCACCACCAGCGGCAAAGATACAGAAAATCTGATCAGTGAGAATTTCCACCCAAGGATTCCAGCTTCGAAAAGGGTCATTGGAACCCGGCATATAGCAGCTGCACTTATATAAGCAAATACTACTCCAAGCCTTGCTCCTTTTGTATACAGCGCATGAGCAACAGGCAAAGCTACATAAAGACCTCCAATAGTTGTTCCGGCAAGCAGAATACCCCAGATGTAGGATAGGAAGCCAGCTCCATGCCCAAGGTGCTTCTCGATGGTTTCTCTCTTAATCCAGACTTCGAACAGACCGATCAATATGAACACACACGGCAGGAGCTTGATCATCTGCAGGAAAAAGGACCAGAAGTGCTGACCTATCCGGATTCCGGGATTGAATTTTACTGTCAGAGATACTGAAATGAATACTGCATAAAGAAGTACCATTCCGATCAGGGAGAATTGCTTGAATCGTTTCATAACGCTATCTCACCATAGATAATACCGGTTGAGACGGCTACAATAAGAGCAATAACAAGGCTGATAATATTCCTGACAACGGCAACTTTCACTCCCAGGCAGGCTTTCTCCACAGGAAAGGAAAGTATGCCGACCATCATCAGTGTCGTTGTGAAACCGGAAAGAACCATGTACTGAACTCCATAGTCCCTAAGGACACCGCATAGCGGAAACGCGATGAATCCAGGCATGAGAGTTATAGAACCAATAAGACTGCCTGCAGCTGTTGAAATCCAGATGCTTCCAGAACCAAGGCTGTCAGCGATGAATTCCTCCGGAAAGATGTACATCGCAACTGAAACCAGAATAAGCATACCGCCGAATGCCGGCGATATTTTGAGAAATCTCTTTAGAGAGATTCTGAATGCCTTCAGGGTCTTCCTGAAATCAACTGCGAATGACAGAAGAACCAGAACGGCGGTGATAATGTATAAGATTATCATGCTCTTCACACCATCATATTCAGCGGATAGATAATGGGAAATCGGATAAAATCAGAATTGTTGCTGAATTGATTAATAATGCTTAATTGCATGACCTGACCCCATCATTATTCCCACTCGATAGTGCCGGGGGGTTTTGAAGATATATCGTAAACTATTCTACTCACGCCTCTAACTCTGTTTACAATTGCTGACGAGATCCGAGCCAGATGCTCCGGAGCCATTCTGTACCAGTCAGCCGTCATACCGTCTGTTGATGTAACCGCACGAAGAGCAATCACTCTGTCATAAGTACGCTGGTCACCCATGACTCCAACGGTTCTCACCGGAAGCAGTACGGCGAATGCCTGCCATATCTCGTTGTACAGATCATTATCCAGCAGATAATCTATAAAAATCCTGTCAGCTTCCTTGAGTATCTTCAAATCCCCACTGTTGACATCACCGAGTATTCTGACAGCAAGTCCGGGTCCCGGGAACGGGTGTCGCGCAACCATCAATTCAGGAAGTCCGAGTTCGCGTCCGAGTGCTCTGACCTCATCCTTGAACAGTTCTCTAAGGGGTTCGAGAAGCTTCAAGTTCATTCTTTCAGGAAGCCCACCGACATTGTGGTGACTCTTTATTGTAACTGATGGACCGCGAAAGGAAACACTCTCGATGACGTCCGGATAAAGGGTGCCCTGCGCAAGATGTGTCACTCCCTCTATTTCCGAGGAGGCTTCTTCAAACAGTTCAATGAACACTCTGCCGATTATCTTTCTTTTCTTCTCAGGATCTGTCACTCCTTCAAGAGCTCTCAGAAAATCATCCCTTCCATCAATAACCATCAATGGCATTCCAAAGTGATCCCGGAACGTCTTAACTACCGATTCCCTCTCCCCTTTTCTGAGAAGACCGTTATCCACAAAAATTGGAATGAAGCGGTCAGGGATGGCTTCATACAGCAAAGCGGCAACAACAGATGAATCAACACCGCCGGATAATCCAAGAATTACCTTCCCTCCGACTGGCAGTTCATGGCGTATCATCTCCACAATCCTTTTCCGGAAAGCTTTCATATCCCAATTTCTGCTCAGTCCCGCAATATGAAATACGAAATTTTCGAGAAGCTGTTTTCCGAATTCTGTATGATTTACCTCGGGATGGAACTGTACACCAAATCTTTGTCCTTCAGTATCCGCCATCGCGGCAATGGGAAGAGTATCTGTGTGAGCAGCAATTCTGTATCCCTCCGGAACTTCAACGACTCTGTCGCCATGGCTCATCCATGCCTGAAGACCATCTCCGATACCTTTGAAAAGAGCAGCTCCCCCTTCCGGATACAACTCCGCAGGACCGTACTCCCTGTCATGGCCTCCCTCAACCCTGCCGTTTTCATGCAGAGCAAGCAGCTGCATACCGTAGCAGATGCCCAGAACAGGAAGATCGGTTTCAAACAGTTCAGGATCAGGATGGGGAGAATCTTCATCGTAAACACTCGAAGGTCCTCCGGAAAGGATCAACGCTCCAGGACGCATCTTCAATACCCTTGAAAAAGGAGCATTTCCGGGAATGAGTTCACAGTAAACACCCATTTCCCTTATCCGGCGCGCAATGAGCTGATTGTACTGCGAACCGAAATCAAGTATCGCTACTCCTCCGGGAACCATGAAATCTCCTTACTGTGTATTATCTTCATCAATATTAATTTCGTTCTGCCGCGGTGGTTGTGCAGGATACACACCATCAAAGCATGCGGTGCAGTAATCATCGGGATTATGAGCGGTGACACATCCGAGCATACCTTCCTTCGAGAGATATTTCAGACTGTCCAGCCCAAGTTGTTCGGCAATCTCATCCACCGAATAATTTCGCGCAATGAGTGCTGCCGGTTCGGGAAAATCGATTCCGAAATAACATCCATACTTGTGGGGTGGGCAGCAGACTCTCATGTGGATCTCCTTCGCTCCCGCTTCACGAAGTGCCCTTATTCTCGCGCGACTTGTTGTTCCTCTGACAATACTGTCTTCGACAACACATAACCTTTTCCCTTTGATAGCTTCCGGAATGGGCTGGAGCTTCCTCATCACCATGGTCGCCCTTTTTGCTGAACCCGGATTGATGAATGTCCTGCCAATGTAATGATTCCTTGTGAAACACATGTCGAAGGTTAGATTAAGTTCCCTTGCAAAACCGAGTGCAGCGAACATTCCGCTGTCCGGCACCGGAGCTACAAGATCACATTCAACAGGAAACTCTCTCGCCAGCTGTCTACCCATCGCGATCCTTACGGAGTAGACGCTGTCTCCAAACACATAGCTGCCAGGCCTCGCAAAATAGACATGTTCGAAAATGCACTGGGCAAGTCCATCTCTTTCAGTAAAGAATTTTTCATCCAAGCCAAAACGCTCAGATTCCAACTCATCTCCGCCATGAGCAATGAACAGTATTTCTCCGGCATCGATCTCTCTTACATACGTAGCACCGCAGACCGAAAAAGCTATCGTCTCGCTTGCGATTATCCACCCGCCATTCTGGAACCTGCCAAGATTCAGCGGTCTGAAACCCAGTGGATCCCTTACCGCGAACATTCCCTCGGGTGTCATAATAAGAAGGCAGTAGGCTCCTCTAAGTCTGTCGAGTGCGATCTCAAGAGCTTTCCTTATATTGAATCCGGTATTCTTCAACTCGCGTGACATCAGATGAAGCACCACTTCAGTATCAGTATTTGTCATAAAGATAGCACCTTGATGCTGAAGTTCCTGTCTGAGCGAAAACGCATTTGTGATTGTACCATTGTGAGCTATGCCGATCTGAATCCCTGCCATCCTGACAAGTATCGGCTGGGCGTTGACTACATCCGTTCCACCGAAAGTACCGTACCTTACATGCCCCATTACCGCGCGGATTCCGGGATTGCTCCAATCGACCGGTAAATCGGACAAAGCTTCGAAAACAGTGCCGTTTCTTTTGTGAAGTTTCATTCCATCGTCATAAGCGCACAGAATCCCGGCAGCTTCCTGACCGCGGTGCTGCATCGCAAGCAGCCCTTCAGCGACAAGCGCAACTGATTCTTCGTAAAGACCAGAAACACCACACAAGCCACAGTATTCATGAATTTCAGACACGTGTTCTTCTTTTTGCAGCACTGATGAAAGCATCGAATAAAGGGTTGGGTTCAAGAGGAGTGGACGCGAATTCAGGATGAAACTGGCATGCCACAAACCATGGATGATCAGATCTCTCGATTATCTCAACAAGGATTCCATCAGGAGAAATACCTGAGTAGACAAGACCGCTTTCTTCTAGCATCTCTCTATACTCATTGTTGAATTCGAAGCGATGTCTGTGTCTTTCAGAGATGTTCTTCTGTCCATAAGCCTTGAATGCTCTTGACCCTTTCAGAAGTTTGCACGGAAAGAGACCTAGACGCATTGTCCCACCTTTTTGTGTAACGGCTTTCTGTTCCTCCATGAGATGAATCACTGGATTAAAACAGTCAGGTGAGAATTCAGAGCTGTTTGCCTCCGGCATTCCCGCAAGATTGCGGGCGGTCTCTATAACGGCACACTGCATTCCAAGACAGATCCCGAGGAAAGGAACATCGTTTTCTCTTGCGAATTCAACGGCTTCCAGTTTCCCTTCAATCCCCCTGTATCCAAACCCGCCGGGAACAAGTAAACCATCAAGATCCTTGAGGAATTCTGTATTTCCACCTTCAAGATCCTCTGCTTCAATACCTGAAATATCAAGTGGAACGTCGTTGGAAATTCCACCATGCCTCAAGGCTTCAAATATGCTCTTGTACGCATCCTGCAATCCCATGTACTTGCCGACGACGCCGATTCTGACAGTTTTCCCTGAAGGGTGTATAGCCCTGTGAAGCATCATTTTCCAACGTTCAAGGTCAAGTTCATTCCTGGGAAGCTCCAGTCTGTCAAGTATCAGCTCATCGAGTTTCTGGGCGGCAAGTTCAACAGGTACTTCATAGATAGAATTCTCGCCCTCCTTCTCCTCGATAACTGCCCTCCGTGGTACGTTGCAGAACATTGACAGCTTCTTGAAGTGCTCCTCAGCCAGCGATCTTTCCGTTCTACAGATGAGAATATCCGGAATGATGCCAATATTCCTGAGGATACTGGCCGATTGCTGAGATGGTTTCGTTTTCAGTTCTCCGGAAGCGGACAGGTAAGGGATGAGCGTAAGATGAATGTACAGCACATTTTCTGAGCCGAGGTCCTGACTCAGCTCCCTCAGAGCTTCAAGAAAGGGAAGTCCCTCTATATCTCCGGCAGTTCCACCTACTTCTGTTATGGCAATATCTATTCCATTCTCTGCC
>JAUWJE010000164.1 GCA_030607835.1 Candidatus Fermentibacterota bacterium
AGAACCTTTGTCATTCTTTCAGTCTCTGGAAATACACCTGTATCCAGTCCAGATTCCTCTATACTCTCATCGTTGTCATAAAAGTTATCTGCTGCCGAACTCTGCTTGATCTTCGCATTCTCCAGCAGGTCCCTCGCTTCTTCATCGCCTGGATGCTCAAACAGATATTCTTCCAGATAATCCACAGCCTTGTTCCATTGTTTCTTCTTGAAATGAATCTGCCCCAGATTTAGAAGAGTGACAAGATTCAGGGGCTGAGCATCATGTACTCTTCGAAATACATCAAGTGCTTTTTCAAGAAGACCTGAATCTCGAAAACACTTACCCTGGACTATTCTGATGGATATGTTGTCACTCCATCTTTTTAATCCCATTTCAGCAACTTCCAGAGATTCGTCCAGTCTTCCTACCTGCCTTAAAAGATCAGACAATCGCGCACAGACTGTAGCTGAAGGATGTTTAACCCAATCATTATCAAGTCTCTCTATCTCCCGAGAAAAATCAGCAACTGCCATTTCAGCCTCCCGCAAAGAAAGTATTCATTATTATCCAGCCTTCTCGAATATATGGTTCCTTTTCTCTGTGTTCATGGAAGATTTCCATATCCAACAGATACCTTCGTTCATCGGCATGTAGAATATAACTTGTAAACGCTCCAGCATTCAGATGGTCAGGATTCCGCCACATTCCAAGAAGTTTCCATCCTCTGAGGCCACGCAGTTCAAACGGGTCAATCACAACTCTTGATCTATCAACCGAATCTGCGGCTGCATTGTAGAAGTAGTTTCTGGCTACGGCTTCACGCCATAAAACGGCTTCATCCGGCAGCAGCACAACGTCATCATCAATCCATCTGATACTTAGAAGAAGAAGGCATTCATCGGATACGTAACGTTGATACTGAAGGAAACCGGCATCCGGGTCCCAATCGGAAAGTTGATAAGACTTAGGTATATCCATACTGAAACCAAGAGTTCGAAGACTGTCTATTCGCTCGGGGCTGCTCATCTGTGTGGAAACGAAGCTTCCATAGATATAAGCCGACAGATGTTCATTATATGATCGCTCGAGCAGCAGGGTTAGTTCGGTAACCTGCGTAAATCCAGGTAGAATGATACCGAATACATCCTGACCGGATGCCCACGCATCGTTCGCCTGGTAAATACCATCAATCTGCTGCAGCACATCGGGAAGCTGTTCCTCCTGTTCAGCAACAAAGAGGATCGTCCGTCTGTTTCTGAGATCTCCTCTGAACATCTCTTCGGTACATGATGAGAAGTTGAACACCTTTTCAGCGTCAACTGCCACAACATAAAGCTGAATGTCTTCCAGTAATTCATCAACAAGTTCTGCATCAACACCTGATCCATAAACAACAAGGACTCCTTTGACAGGACCGGTAGCTGGACTCCTGCATGAAACCAGGAGTATCAGAATGGAGATCGCTGACAGGTATTTCATTTGGTTTTCTTTCTCGAAAGAAGCGGAGTGGTGAACCGAATCAGAGATACAATCGCTGGAAGGAATCGCACTGCGGAATCAAGTATTGGAGAGGTTCCTAACGAGCCGTTCACCCTGTTCAGGAGTGCTGTAGACGAGTTTGCTGTTCTACTGATATCCTCCCCTGTCTTTTCTATCTCCAGCAGCGCTGATGAAATACGTGGCATCAGCTCCCATATCTCCTGACGGAGCGATTTCAAAGTAACATCCATTTCGCTCAGAGTCTTGTGCATCTTCAAAACAATTGAAATGAAGAAACCAAGACCAATGAACAGACCGGCGACACCAACCAGCTGTATTATGAAAAGCCCATTCATTCTGTACTCCTAACTCTATTTCTTTATTGAAGCCCTCAGTCGCGGCTTCGGAGAATCACTATTTCAACTCTTCGGTTAAGCTTCCTCCCTGCCTCGGTAGTATTCGCGGCAGCGGGTCGTCTTTCACCAAACCAAGTCGGCTCAATTTCTACGTCAACACCTTCGAGCTTTGAAGATAGATACTCGGCAATATTGATTGCCCTGCCTCTTGATAACCCATCATTATATGAAAATGTTCCATCGCTGTCGGCATGTCCTTCGACTGACACAAAAACACCCGGATTAGCTCTAAGCGTCTGAATGACCTGATCAAGCGAAGGTATCTGATCGTTTCTTATCTGTTCAATGTTGTAATCGAAATAGATGGTGGATACGGGTAATCCCTGTCGCTCGGTCGCGACAATTACGAACTGGAACAGTTCAATTGGATCAGTTTCATAATAACAGTACTCCAGGTCTTCATTGATCTGCCTGACCTCAGCATCAAGCGGGACTCCTCCATGCACCCTCGAGAGACCAATGCTCAGGGGATCAATGCGATTCTCATCCAGCCAGAGCTTGTTAACACGGAAACTCAGAGATGCCTCAAGAATGTCAACACTGTCAATCTCTCCGTATACTGTTCTCGGTTCAAGCATTACCAATTCTGCAGGGCGACAGGTAATAATACAATCTCTGAAATGATCCAGATTCGCCTCGTAGTAATGGTAAGCTTCATCCTCAGCGAATAACGCTGCTGGAACTCTTTCAAGTGATCCATCCTCCAGAACCTGATGCAGACGGAGAAGTCTCAGTTCCAGACCATACTGTTCTATCCAGAATCTTGGTACCCTGAAAAGTACTGTCAGATCACGGATATCAGACTGTTCAAATGAGCTGTTGATAGGAAAATAACCGTAGAGATATTGATTCAAATCAAGTTGAACATAGCTGTTAAGAGGAACCTCATCGTACTGTGCCACCATTAATGTATCCCGTTGAATATCTCTGATAGCCCACAGATCAAATTCGTACATATCAGTATCGGTGAACCATGTTCTCTTATCAACCATAGGCGGCAAAGGCACTCTCGATCGAGGCTCACCCCATGCATCACCACCGAGTCTGAAAGTCAATCCGATTCTGTGCCTGCCCCAGGTACTGTATAGCTGGTTCAGCGGAAGACTGAAGGCATAATCGAATTCCATCGGAATCGATCCTTCCGTTCTTGCGGTAAAACCTGCTGAGATTTCGTGGGCAAGGCCTGAAGCCTTGTAAGAATACCCGGTTCTGACTCCCAATGTGGAATTTGAACCGATCCACTTTTCAAAACCGGCGGAGAAGCTCAGGTCGAGTTTTCCTCCGATTCTTTCGATACCGTAATCCATTTGTAAAACAGGAGTGACGAAACGGGGATAGAACGCTGCACCAAAAGCAAACTGCATTCTTTGTCTGTCAGTGGTTTCAAGACCAAGATCGGGTTGAATAATGTTCCGTACAACACCAGCCAAAGTAGCAACTCTCCCCAGTTCAGCCTGAAAACCGGCATCAAGACCTATTCCCTGCCCTCTTTGTCCGTACATGGTAAATAAAGGGTCATAAGATGTGAATTCATTATCCGCAAACTGCCTGAATAGATATTTTCCTGTTAATCCGATTGATACCGGGAATATTCCCGGTCGGAACGCGAAAGTAAGATTTGCCTCGCCTTCGGAGTAGAGATCGGCAGATGTGAGATAATCAGCTCCCACTGAAAAGGCAACAAATTTTGACAGTGGATGCAGGTAACTCAGTGCTGCGAAATGCAGTGAACCGGTATCCATATTCGGATACAGGCTCGAATACTCGGTGCCGATGAGAAACCTTCCCGCGCGAAGGATTGAAGCAGGATTCCACCAGGCGCCCCAGGCATCATCTCCAAGTGAAATGAAAGCTCCCGAAAGTCCCATGGCTCTGGAGCCTGGTATCAGATCCGAGGAAACGCCAACATTCGCGCAAAGAAGCAGTAGAAGGGGCAGAAGCAGCAGGAATACTACCTTGCAACGCATACTACACCACTCATCCTTGTGTTTCCAGCCCACGCCATATAGATGTAAATTCCACCGGAAACAATTCCCCCTCCATCATCCCGTCCGTCCCATGATGGTTCTTCACCTTCAATTGTTACCAGTGGGATACCTTCCACATTGTAGATAGTTACCGTAAGCAATTCTCCCTCGACCGCCGGCCAGATGAAATTCGCGATGTCGTTGATTCCATCTCCATTAGGAGTGAAGGGATTTGGAACTACATTCATTCCCTGCCCGAAGTCCCGTTGCATGGGAAAGTCGTGCACGGTCATCTCATCTTCAATGATGGAAACAGTATCCACTACTGTGATGTATCCGTACTTCTCCCCCTGAATGGGAACAGGTCCGACAGGAACATTCTCGAAACTGTTCCTGCCGTTTGAATCAGTGAGCTGCTCGAGCCCCATCTCTACTACGCTTACAGATACATCCCGAAGTCTCTGACCAGTGTGAATATCCCAGACTTCACCGGAAAGAGAGCCGCTTGGACCCTGTGGTGTCGCGGTGGACATGTTGCTGTAATCACTTTCTCCATGCGGATTCTCATAGAGTGCGGTTGCCCAGTAGTAATATGTAACTCCATTGCTGACGAGTGAATCAACATATGAAGTGTCATTGAAAGACAGGCTCACAATCGGATCAGGATCAGGTCCGAGTGGACTCAGACTCCGGTATACCTGATAGCCGAATAAGCCTTTAGAACCGGTTCCGGATCCTTCCGCGGATGGAGTGCTCCAGTTCAGAGGTATGAATCCATTGTAACCGCTTTCAGCAGAAAGATCCTCAGGAGGCGCGAGGATGCCCTCAACGGAAAAAGGACCGTAAACTGATTTATTATTAGACTCGGAAGATTCCTCAATCTGGTCTTCCTCGTCAACAACAGCGATCATATATCGTATACCCATATCGAAATACGAGAATGTAACCGGAGCGCTGAAAGAGTGGGTCTCACCTCCCTGCAGGGGCGGAACAGCAAATGAAATCAATGGATTTGTAGTGCTGTCAGGATGCTCTTCAAGGTAGAGGACAAGCTCACATCCTTCTGCAGGTCCCTGTCCCTGATTAGTAACAACAACCGAGAAAAGAACTGTCTGCCCAACGAAGACCGGAGGTGAGAGGTCCGGACTGGGAGATGACACAGTGAGATCGGGATACGCGAGAATAACCTGGAATAAAGACGAATCG
>JAUWJE010000020.1 GCA_030607835.1 Candidatus Fermentibacterota bacterium
GAGAGTTGAAGGTCGGAGTTGATACACTCTCCATGACTGCGACTCCAATCCCGAGAACGCTTCATATGGCCTTGTCCGGCTTTCGACAAATATCCATCATTGCCACACCTCCCAGAGACAGATATCCGATTCACACGGAGCTTGTGGGATTCAACGCAAGAATAATCGCAAAAGCCGTACTTCGTGAACTTGAGAGAGACGGTCAGGTGTTCTTTGTCCATAACAGGATTCAATCGATTGAGAGAATCAGAGAAAAACTTGAATCCATTCTCCCTGAAGTGAGGATTATTATCGGGCATGGACAGATGAATCCGCGGGAACTTGAGGATGTTATGCATTCTTTCACGGAAGGCAGATACGACATCCTGCTCTGCACATCGATTATTGAATCAGGGCTTGATCTTCCGCGAGTGAATACGATTTTTATTGATAACGCGCAGATGTTCGGCCTGGCTGAGCTGTACCAGCTGCGTGGAAGAGTTGGAAGGAGCCATCACCAGGCATACTGCTACCTGATTGTGCCGGAGAATCAAAGATTGAAACCCGAGGCCAGGAATCGTCTTGATGCTATTCGGCGTTATACAGAGCTGGGATCTGGATGGAATATCGCTATGCGTGATCTTGACATTCGCGGAGCCGGAGAGCTTCTTGGAGCGGCTCAGCATGGTCAGATGATTTCGATTGGATACGCACTGTTCGAGAGCCTGATAAAACAGGAGGTAAAACGGCTGAAAGGTCTGGATCTCGATTCAGATATTACGGTAAGAGTGGAAATACCTGATGATTCGTTTATTCCCTCAGAATACATACCCAGCGTATCGGAGAGGGTGAAAATATATAGAAGCGTCTGGAGAGTAGAATCTGAAGATAAGATAGATGAGTGGATCGAGTATCTCACAGACAGATTCGGAAAACCGGAACAGCCTGTGCTTAATTGCGCTGAAAGGGCACGTCTGCATTACCTTTCCGAAAGAGCTGGAGTGGAAGAAGTTGTTATCAGCGGTTCAAAAGCTCGCATTGTTTTCTCTCCCGGGACAGAGGTTTCAAGGTCCGCTCCTGACGGTTTTCGTTTATCAATGAAAGTGGAGAAAACAGGACGTATCAATGTATCCATTGATCTAAAGGGATTTTCCAGCAAAGAACAGATAAACAAAACTGCTCACTTTCTAAGACTGTCTCAGAAAGAGAAGATTTCAGTCAGTGTTGAATAATGAATCATATCCCTTATATTCGCTTGTTCATCATGGCATGCGGTTCGATAAGCGGATATTCAGGCATAAGTGAAATCCTGGAATGGTTCGGATTGAACAGCTTATTGAACTGATACTTCTGGAACTGAAGTACTGTTGAAGAATAGAGAATGGCAGTACAAAATGAGAATATGAATTGTATGATTTACATTTACCTGCAACGGGTAAATCTCTAAAACATTGTTGATCTTTACAGTAAAGGAATGGAGTAGAATATGCGTTTTATCCTTATCATCACGATACTTCTGTTGCTTCCAGCGGTATCTCTCGCTGAAGTTCTTGCAACAGTAAATGGCACATCTCTTACATGGGATGATATCGTGCAGATGATCGGCGGCGAGCAGAACGCGCAGTTCCTGGGAATAACATCATTAGTTTCTGCTGATGAAGTTCTGCAATCCTGGGTAAGGGAAGAAATAATGGTGATGGCGGCTGAAAGCAACAATTTTGAATCCATACCGGAGGTTGCTTATGCCATCGAACAGGCCAGAAGGCAGATACTTCTTGAAGTCTATATGAGTGATATTGTAGCCGATCTGCAGCCATCACAACTTGAAATAGAGAACTATGTAGATGAATGGTCTGATACTTACATGAAAAGTATCCATGCCAGGCATATCATCGTGCAGGATGAAAATCTCGCAAATTCCCTTCTTGCCAGGCTCAGGGCAGGTTCTGATTTCGCGACAATCGCGGTGGAGTATTCCGTTGGACCACGCGGGACTGATGGTGGAGATCTCGGCTGGATAACCAGAGCACAATCCGGATATATGTCCTTTGACGAAGCCGCATTCAGGCTTCCAGAGGGTGGCATCAGCGACATTGTTGAAACCGGAGTTGGCTATCACATTATCAAAGTTGTGGAAACACAGCCCCTTTCACCAGAACCCACAGTCAGTGAAATACCTAAGGTTGTGGCAATGGCGCTTACGCAGAAGTTGCAGGAAGATGCTGTCCTGGAGCAGGTTGAGAGTCTTGAAACTCAGTATACCGTAGTAACGTATCCGGAAAGGCTGCTTCAGCATCTCGAATAACAGAAAATATCTCATCTGGTTTGTCTGGGGGCTGATCCCGATCGTGGTTGGAACTACGGTCGCGCTGGTGCTTGTTTCCGGAAGAAGGACCTCTTCATTCTCAGGTATCGAGCCAACAATGATATCCGTTCTGGAAGATAGAGATGTAGTCGCAAGAGTAGACAGCTCTGTTCTTCTGCTGGAGGATATTAACCTGATAGGGATTGATAATTCTTCAGTAAAAGAATGGGTGGAGGATGAACTGCTGGCAGAACTTGCCGTGGAATATGGGCTTGAGAATGTCAGACTGAGCAGGTTGATCCAGAATAGAGCCCGACAGCTGTATCTGAAAGATGAATTGCTCTCTACTATCTATTCAGAGATTCCATTTCCAGACAGCGTTGAAGTGTTTGAATATATGAGAACTGACAGCCTGCTGTGCCTGGTTGAAAGACAATACTACCAGATACTGGTCGCTGACAGGCAGCTTGCTGACTCAATTCACAACAGGCTCTCCCGGGGAGAGAATTTTCAGATAACCGCAGAGAGACTTTCAATCGGGCAGAAAGCCGGTATTGGTGGAGATCTTGGATTTCTGACTGCCGGAGAACTTACAGCTTACGGTCTTCCGCGCGAGCAGGTTATAATTGATGGGCTCAGCGATATTCTTGAGTCTCAATATGGATGGCATATCTTTCTTGTTGATGATGTGAGACCACTTACGGACACATCAAGAGTAATATGGACCCTTGCTGACTATCTATACAACCAAAAGCTCAGAACGGCTCGTGACAGTCTCCTGATTGAAGCGATGGAGAACAGAGAAGTGTATATTGATTCGACACTGACCACCCCGCGAATCCAGGGAAGTGACTAATACGGGAGATTCAGTTGGAAGAGAGGTAGAATGACGGCACTCATACTTGCGGCTCTAATTGCCGGTATGGTTCCGGTGGAGAAGGTTGTTGCCGTTGTAGGTGACAGACCAATACTGCATTCCGAGGTTGAGGAATTACTTTCTGAGTCAGGCGTTTCGTTGACGCACAATTACCTTGAGGACTTTCAAACCCTCGAATATCTTGATGCTCTTGAGCAGTTGGTCGAAGAGCAGCTGCTGGTTCATGCTGCGATTGATGCGGGTTATTATCCGACAGATGCGGAGATCCAAACTCGTGTAGATGAGGAAATGGCAAATCAGCCCGATCAGTTTCCGTCTGGATCAGATATGGCCATGGAGTATCGGGAATATTTTTCAATAATCCTTGGTAACCGTATGGCTGCTCAGACTTTTCTGGGCTCCAGGGTTCAGATAGCGCTTCGTGATATGCCGATTAATCCTGAAGTATTTCTGACTTCCAATGTTGAACTGATTGAAGATATAGTAATGCCTAAGCATGCCGGTTGGATATATATGCCCGTGCTTCCTTCAGGACCTGATCTTGATCAGGCAGTTGATGAGATCATGCAACTCAGAGAGCAGATACTCGATGGTGATTCTTTTGAACAACTTGCGATACAGTGGTCAGATGACGGTTCTGCTATTAATGGGGGAGCTCTGGGCGTATTCGGACCCGGAGAGATGACCCCGACTTTCGAAGATGCCGCGTTCTCCCTTGAAATCGATGAGATCAGTTTCCCGGTTATTACTCCTTTCGGTGTTCATATTATCCGTCTTGACAGCATTCATGATGATGGAACTATTGAAGCAAGCCATATTCTGAGGATTGTTTCCGTTGATCAGATGGACATTGATAATACTATGGTTACCGCAAGTGCTCTTCTTGACAGTATACGCTCATCCGACGGAGTAACTTTCGAGCAGGCAGCAAGGTTGTACAGCTTTGACAAAACCAGCTCTGAGGCTGGTGGAGATCTTGGAACAGTGCCTCTGAAGCTCTGGCTTCCCGCACTGGCTGAAGCTGCTGCTTTGATTGAGGAGGGATCAGTATCTGAACCGATATTCCTGCCTGATGCGGAAGCTGTGGTATTACTTAAGATCTATGACGATTCCGGAGAAATTGACTGGAGTACATATACCGATGCGGAACTGACCGGAATTGTGCAACAGGTAATATATCAAGATACATACTCTACAATTATCGATTCTCTTGGAAAAGAAATCCCGGTTATCTACTACATGGAAACGGATGGCGACAGTGCGAACTGATGTTTATCTCAAGCTCACCGGTATCTTCAAGACGCGAACAGTTGCTGGTAAAGCCTGCAAAGCCGGTTGCGTATTGATTGGCGGCAGTAAGGTAAAATCGTCACAGGAGATATGCACTGGAGATATACTTGAAGTTGTAAAACCTGATGGTTCCACTCTTTCAATTGAAATTCTGGATATTCCATCAAGCAAGCAGGTTTCCAGAAAGGAAAGATCCAGCTTCTTTAGAACAGTCGGACCGGAACAGTAATGCTGATATCCTTTCGGAATGTAAGCAGATTCTACAGTGACTGGCCAGCCCTTGAAAACATTGAATTGACTGTAGCACTCGGTGAATTCCTGGTTCTATCCGGACCAAGCGGCGCGGGGAAAACCACACTCTTTCGGCTTATATGGATGGGTGATCTCCCTACTTCTGGTGTGGTTGAAGTCAGCGGATACAGATCTGACAGAATTCGTACAGGTGATCTTCCTTCTCTCAGACGCAAGCTTGGTATTGTATTTCAGGATTTCCGACTTCTTTCAGATAGAACGGTATTCGACAATGTCGCATTACCCCTTCAGGTTGCCGGAGCTTCACCCAGGGCTGTCAGAAAGCGCGTTTTCTCGCTTCTTGCGGAGATGGAGCTCAATCATCGGCGTCTATCTTATCCACACGAGTTGTCCGGTGGGGAGCAGCAAAGAGTCGCTATAGCCAGAGCGATGGTTGCTCACCCGGTAATTCTTCTGGCCGATGAACCCACGGGTAATCTGGATCCTGATGTTTCAAAGCGTGTAATCGAACTGCTGCTGGAGATTAACAGGGCAGGAACCACGGTTATTCTGGCGACGCACGATCCGAAACAGATTCCAGCCGGTACTGCCAGATATCTCTATCTCGACAGAGGAAATCTGGTGAATCCAACGTCCTGGCATGGGTACGGTCCCTTATGATACATCTTCTTAAATCCTCACTTTTTGAAGGTATGCTCAATATCAGAGAGAAACTGGGCTCATTTCTCGTTACACTCCTGATGGTCAGCCTTTCATTCATGGTTTTTGATATTTTTCTTGTGGTTTCCTGGAATGTTGGAGCCGTTTTGAGTGATGAACAGGAAAATGTCGGAATAGAACTATTTCTGAGGGAAGATGTCAGCGAAGTGGAAGCGGTGAATCTGGCGGATCTAATCTCAGCGATGGAGGGCGTGAGATCCGTTTATTACGTGTCCCCCCTTGAGGCTGAGGCTGTATTCAGGGCGGATCTTCCTGAACAGGCGGATCTCCTGATGCTCCTCGGACCTCAATTTCACCTGCCCTCATCAATTCAGATTTCATTGCATCCTGATTACAGAACCTCTGAAAAGGTGGGTGGGCTTGCCCGTACTGTTTCAGGGATGGATGGAGTTGAGGATGTAGTTTATGGTCACGAATATCTTCCCGGTTTGACCAGTGCCGTAGATATGCTGGGAAAACTGGTAGTACTTGCAGGGCTGGTTCTTGCGATTAGCCTGTCGCTGGTGGTAGCTAATACTGTAAGACTGGCGGTAGCAAAAAGGGCGCTTACAGTTAAAATAATGAGTATAGTAGGGGCACCGGGTTGGTTTGTAAGGATGCCTTTCCTGGGGGAGGGGCTCGTAACCGGTATTGCCGGTTCAGCTGGAAGTCTTCTTCTTACCGGAATTATTTCCGGTATCTTATCATCCAGCATACCACATAACTTTTTACCAGGGAAATGGATCTTACTGGTTCTTCTTCTCGGTGCATCCGCTGGTGCAGCGGGAAGCTGGATGGGTATGAGATCCGGTATTCCTAAACCACGTTCCTGACAGGGGGAAATAATGAAAAAACTGTTGATAGTTCTTGTAATTCTTTCAGGTCTTACTTTTGCTCAGAGTGAATCAAGGCTGGAACCTGCGCCAGCAGGACAGGAAATTGCAACCACCGAAACGGCAACCACATCAGAAGAGGCTGCTTCACCCGCGACATGTCTTGGTGGCGGAGGTATCATGAGTTTCTTACCCATGATAGCGATTATCGGAATATTCTACTTCCTCATGATTCGTCCACAGCAGAAACAGTCGAAAATGCTTCGGCAGATGCGTGAAGCTCTCTCATTGAATGACAGAGTCGTTACCGCAGGCGGGATTCATGGGATAATAACAAATATCAAGGCAGATATCATCACGGTGAAAATTGCCGATGGTGTAAAGATTGATGTTGACAGGAGCTCTCTTCAGGTCGAAGGAGCTGAAGGCGGATCCTGCGCTGTAAAATAATAACTTTGGTTCTATTTGAAATACAGTGACATGCGTGTCACGGGTATCCTGCGGATGCCGCATATGAAGCGTATGACGCGTGTCACTGATATTCATCAATTGGATTGAAATGACCGTACTAAGAAAGTGCTTATAAATCATGTCATTCAGATCATTGGAGTATTACGGGTCTGAGGCCCTCCGAAAACAATCAAGGGAGCTTGACTGCTCCTCTGAACAGGATTTCATAGATACTCTGATAATTGATATGAAAAGAATTCTTTATACTGAAAACGGTCTGGGATTAGCGGCGCCTCAATCAGGAGAGAACGTCCGGCTATTCATACTTAATCCGGAAGAGCTTGATCTGAGCGGACATGGTGTCTTTATCAATCCACGGATTCAGACGTCCGGTACTTCTATTAAGGATGAGGAAGGTTGTCTGAGTATTCCGGGGATATTTGAACTTGTGAAGCGGTCTTCTCATTCGAGCATCACCGCGTTGGATCAGACCGGCAGATCATTTTCACTTGAACTTGATGATTACGTAGCACGTGCTGCCCAGCATGAATACGACCACCTTGAGGGTATACTCTTTATTGATAGACTCAGCCCCATAAGAAAACGACTCATCAGGAAGCGGCTTTCTGAGATAAAAGAGGAATACAGGAGCGGGAAAAGGATTCTCTGATGAGAATCATCTATCTTGGAACTTCATCGTTTGCGCTGCCTCCCCTCAGATCAATAATGGAATCCGTTCATGAATTGGTTCTTGTTGTTACAAGACCACCAAGAGGAGCTTGAAGAGGACGAAAGCCAAGGAATCCTCCAGTAGCGGAATATGCTGTGGCGCATAAACTTGAGTTACTGCAGCCAGAAAAATTGACCAACGATGTAATCGATTATCTGCATAATCTTGAGCCTGATATAATGGTTTCAGCCGCGTATGGAGCCTGGCTTCCGAATAAGCTTCTTGAATCAGCACCACTTGGAGTGGTCAACATTCACCCATCACTCCTGCCGGCATACAGAGGAGCTGCCCCTGTCACAAGAGCGATTATTGATGGAGCAGAGGAGACCGGAGTCTCATTCATGCTGACAGACAGCGGATGGGATACCGGCCCATTGCTTGAGAGCTACAGAGAGAGAATCATGGGGGATGACACTACAGGACTTCTGGAAGAAAGGCTTTCACATATTGCTGCATCACATATGCAGACAGTTCTTGAAAGATATGCTGCAGGTGAGATTATTCCTGAACCTCAAAAAGGTGAAACCGTTTATGCTGATAAAATAACATCAGAGGAAACATGGCTGGATTGGAATAGATCTGCTGAATTCCTGGAGCGGCAGGTAAGGGCATTTCAACCGTATCCAGGAGCCAGAACCGAATATTCCGGGACGATGCTCAAGATAATCAAGGCTTCACCGGTCTCGATTGAAGCAGCACCGGGAGAGGTTACAATCGAAGATGATATGCTGTTTGTTGGCTGCTGCAAGGGAAGTCTTAAAATACTGACTCTACAGCCAGCATCGAAGCGAGTCATGGATACGGCAGATTTCCTCAGGGGAATCTCAATGAAAACAGGAGATATACTTGGAAGTAAAGAGTAAGATAAATACCCTGTATCAGGGTGGTTTGCTTCTTTTCTCAATTGCTCCTTCAGCGATTGTGTTTCTTGTACTGATCGCTGCTGGAGCTGGTTTTCTCTGGTCTCTTGCTTCAGCCCTGATTATCCTGTTCGCCATTCAGATCACGGGTCTGCTTTATGGAAGTGGAATAATCAGAAACCCTCTCATACTCAGGATCTCATTCTGGACATTGAAGATGATGCAGCCTGTTCTTTCCATGCCTGATCATACACCTGAGAAGATGGTTATAGCGATGAATAACCGTAAAGCCATCTCTGAATGCTCAAGGAAATTCACTGGAGATGAAACACTTATTCTCGTTCCTCACTGCCTGCAGAATCATGAGTGTTCCCACAGATTGACATTCAATCCTGAATCCTGCGAGAGATGCGGCAAATGCCCGATTGGAGATCTGCTTGAGATAAGGAGCAGATTCAATGCGCATTTTGCCATTGCATCAGGAGGCACTTCCGCGAGAAGGATTGTAGAGCGGATAGAACCTTCACTTATTATTGCTGTTGCCTGTCCTGTAGATCTTTCTCTTGGAATCCTTGATGTACACCCGGTTACAACTGTAGGAGTTCTCAATGAATGGCGGAACGGGCCATGTTTTGATACATGGGTCAACCCCGCTGAACTTGAAGCTGCTCTGGAGATGTTTCTTCAATAATCTGTCGCACGAAATCATCGGATTTATTTTATCGTAAGCATGCCCTCGAGTTCTGTCAGAGTACTGTTCATCTTCTGCAGTGCGGAATTCACAGGTGCCGGTGTGGAGAGATCAACACCAGTTCCCTTGAGTAGCTCCAGAGGCGCCTTGGACGAGCCACCTTCAAGGAATTCGATGAAGTTTTCAACTACTCCTTCATCACCCGCGATTATCCTCGATGAAATGTCAACAGCGGAAGCCAGACCTGTCGCGTACTTGTATACATAGAAATTGTAGTAGAAGTGTGGAATCCGGGACCATTCGTATGCAATCACCGTGTCGGTGTCATCGAAGGCGAAGCTGTCTCCGTGGTAGAGTTTTACCAGCTTGAGGTATTCTTCGTTCAATAAGTCCGGTGTGAGGGATCCTCCTGCTTCAACATGTTCGTGTATGTATTTCTCGAATTCAGCGAACATGGTCTGTCTCACAAGAGTTGATCTGAATTTGCTCAGGAGATGGTCAAGAAGATATGCTTTTTCATCTCTGTTATTCGTTCTTTTCAACATGAGATCGATGAGAAGCATCTCGTTTGTGGTGGAAGCAACCTCGGCAAGAATTATCTTGTATGATGCCATATGAAACGGCTGAGCTTTCTTTGAAAGAAGGCTGTGCATGGAATGCCCTGCCTCATGAGCAAGTGTGAAGACACTGCGAAGGGTTCCATTAAAATTGTGCAGGATATATGGATAGGAATCATAACAGCCACCTGAGTATGCGCCTGATCTCTTGCCTTTGTTCTCGTATTTATCAGCCCATCTATCCTCGAAACCCTTTTTCAGTGTGTTTACATAGTCACTTCCAAGTGGAGCTACAGCTTCAAGAGTGAGATCTACTGCTTCATTCCAGGTATACTCTCCTTTTGATTCAGGCACGATCGAAACCTGCGCATCATACAGACGCATTGGATCGAGTTCCAGAACACTCTTGCGCAAGTTAAAATACCTGTAAAGCGTAGGAAAATTATTGTGAACAGATTCGATCAGAGAATCGTACACTGCTGTACTGACCCTGTCATTGAAAAGGGAGGAAGCCAGTGCCGAACTGTGCTTCTTTACTCTGGCGTAAAATATATCTGTACGCACCTGACCTTCAAGCAGAGCAGCCTGAGTTGCTATGTTTCCGGAGATCTCACTGTAAAATCCCTCGAAGGCTTCCTTTCTTACTCTTCTGTCTTTGTTCTGAAGGAATGCACCGAAGTTACCGTTTGTCAGTTTAGCAGGATGTCCCTCTCCATCAACAATTTCTGGAAGCCTCGCCGGCATATCGACATTATTCAATTTACCGAATACAGTGATGAATCCCTCTTTAATCTCTCCTGACATTGCGATGAGTTTCTCTTCTTTATCCGAAAGAGTGTGCGGACGATATCTGAGTATGTTCTCCAGCCAGATTCTATAAGGAGCCAGTTCAGGAGTTACCAGCCATGATTCAATGGTATTCTGAGATATTGAAAGCAGCTCGGGAGTAAAGAATGAATGAGCGGTTCTCACCTCAACGGTTCTGCTTGAGATTTTCGCAGCAAGACCGCTGTAGTGTGAGTTGCTCAGATCCTCATCTCTCTTCATACCTGCGTACGTTGAAAGCCTGTAAATAAGCTTGCTCTGTGCGAGTATCTCCTCGACTGCGGATTTAAGAACTTCCGGGGATTCGCTCAGTCTTCCCACCCACTGTTTGAAGCTGTCAGCAAATGCATCCGTTCTGTTGAAATCCTTCTCCCACTCATCTTCTGATGCATAAATGGCTTCTACAGCCCATCGATCATTCAGCGGGACTTCATTTCTATTCCTGAGTGCTTTTGACATTTCTCAATATTCCTTCCAAAATTCAATTTCTCTACTTTCCGAGCCGACTGATGATGCGGTAACCGAATCTTCGACGACCATCTCAACCGTGAACTCAGATCCTGTGAGATATTTCAGTTCCATAATAGTTATCCCGAAAAAAGTACATTATGGAGGAGTTACTATAAACAGAAACACTAATATACTTGAAGGCTCCATCTTATCAAGATTTACTACACAAAGTATTGTTGTTCGAGACCAATGGTAATGTATATTATCCGATTGGGAGGTTCTGATGAAGATGCTTTTCTATCTTTTTATCATTCTAGCGCTGCTCTCCAGTTCCTGTTCTGATAATTCAGGTGAATCGGATGAGAACGTTCTTGAAATTGGACATCTAAAAAGTACGATCGTGTCTCCAGGGGATGCAATCAGCGGTCTTGCCTGGGGAGCAGGCTTGCTATGGGCAGTTGATGCTTCTTCTAATACGATTTACAGTATCAATACATCAACAGGTGATATAGTTGAATCCTTCCCCTTGAGTCATTCCGGCAGTCTCAGAGCCACAGGTCTGGCTTTCAGTGAGGAACATGATATTCTTCTTGTGGGATTCTGGGATTACGGTACTACCGGGTACGTTTACCAGTACACTCCCGATGGTCTTTATAAGGGATCGACAAGCATGTGTGGTGGTTGAGGTAACCCTGTCTCGTCGGTGACGGGACTTGCAGCCCACATGGACTATCTATATCTCTCATCAAGAGCACAGCGCCGAGCCTACAGATACTCACTGCCAGGCATGTATGGACAGAGTGCTTCGACTAGATTCGGGAATGCCAGCAGAACGAGAGACATAGCCAGGGATTCGGAAGGCCTGATTTGGGTTGCAACCGATGATTATAGAACACCTCTGCATTGCTACAATACATCAGGAACGATGGTGTCGAGTATAAGTGGAGATGTCGTATCTTCAGCTGCCGGAATTGCTATTGATAATGAGGGGAACCTCTGGGTCAGCAATAACGAGGATGGTATCATCTGCTGTATTGATTTTCTAATATAGCCGGTGCGGCTGGTTTCCTCAAAAGAACTTAGCATTTATAATTCTCGAATCAGTGGGGATTATTTCAATCTTGTGAATACCGGGGTGATGAAAATATGCGCGATTGTATATACGGTCTTAATGTGAAGGTTCCGCTTCTGGATGGAAGCATGGTGCGTTATGTGAATCTTGATAATGCTGCCAGTACACCCCCGCTTGTGCCGGTTGTGGATGCTGTCACGGAACTGGCGTCACTCTACTCCAGTGTTCATCGAGGAACCGGATTCAAATCAAGGCTTTGTACAGACGCATACGATCGTGCCCATGAGATAATCGCGGAATTCGTTGGAGCGGGTACCGAACTGAACACGGTCATTTTTGTGAAGAATGCCACAGAAGCCATCAACAAGCTCTCACACAGGATAAGCATCCCGGAAGATTCAATAGTGATATCCACCTCTATGGAGCATCACTCTAATGACCTGCCTTGGCGTGATCATTTCAGAACATTATACGTCAAAGTTACGGATGATGGACGCTTTGACGAAGAACATTTCGACACGCTTCTCAAAGAGAACGCCGGGAAAATAGCCCTTGTGACAGTAACCGGCGCGTCAAACGTGACCGGTTACATTCAACCTGTTCACCGTCTTGCCATGAAAGCGCATGAAGCCGGAGCGAGGATAATGGTTGATGCCGCCCAGCTTGCTCCGCACAGGCGGATAGATATGAAATCCGATGATGATCCGGAACATCTGGATTTCCTTGTAATTGCGGGACACAAGATGTATGCCCCCTACGGAACCGGGGCTCTTATCGGTCCGAAGCAGGAGTTTCTTAGCAGTGGTCCTGATTACAGCGGAGGAGGAACAGTCGATATAGTTACTCCCGATGAAGTACACTGGGCTGGAATGCCGGACAGAGATGAAGCAGGCAGTCCTAACGTAATCGGAGCCGTTGCTATGGCTGTTGCAGCGAAAGCTCTGATGGCAAAGGGATTGGATACAATCGCGGAGCATGAAAGAAAACTAACCGCTTACGCGCTGCAGAAACTTGGTGACATGTCAGGTATACATGTATATGGAGAGACTGATCCCGCAAAGGCGCATGAAAAAGTGGGTGTGATACCTTTCAATCTGGAGGGTACTGATCATGCTCTTCTCGCTGCAATTGCCGGATACGAAGCTGGAGTCGGTGTAAGAAACGGTTGTTTCTGCGCTCATCCCTATGTGGTGAAAATCCTCAACCTCGGTAATAGTGAGATGATGACCTGGCGGGATCAATTCCTGAAGGGGGATAAATCCAGAATGCCGGGTATGGTCAGAATGAGTTTCGGTTGCTACAGCAACATGGAGGATGTTGATCGCCTCATGGAAGCGCTTCAGATGATTCAGAATGGTGATTATTCAGGTGATTACCATCAGATTCCGAAAACCGGCGAATTTGTACCAAAGAACTTTACTGATGATTACACACTTTTCTGGGATCCTTACGGGAATGAAATGTGAAGGAGA
>JAUWJE010000301.1 GCA_030607835.1 Candidatus Fermentibacterota bacterium
CAGAATTACGCTCTCTATCCCCATATGACTGTATTTGATAACATGGCATTTTCATTAAGGATGAAAAAAATGCCTGGAGATCAAATAGATCAGAATGTGAGGGAAACTGCGGAAATTCTTGGGATCTCCGATTATCTGGATCGAAAACCGCGAGAGCTGTCCGGAGGGCAGCGACAGAGAGTAGCCCTCGGAAGAGCAATCGTCAGACATCCCGCGGTATTTCTTTTTGATGAGCCACTGTCCAACCTGGATGCCAAAGTTAGAGTACAGATGCTGAATGAGCTGAGTCGGCTGCATACAAAGCTTGGATCGACAATGATATATGTGACGCATGATCAGGCTGAGGCTATGACACTTGGCGACAGGATAGTGGTGCTTAAGGACGGATATATTCAGCAGATAGCAACACCCCTGAACCTCTACGATAATCCTGATAACAGCTTTGTGGCAGGATTCATCGGCAGCCCTTCAATGAATTTCCTGGACGTTGAGTTAAAGAACGGTCTTATCCATACGGGTGAAACTATACTGGAGAACACTCCCTTTGCAGGTGTACAGGACGGGGAATACCTGTTCGGAATAAGACCGGAGGATATACATCCATCTGAAGGCAGTCCGCTTTCAGGTGAAGTTGAAGTTATTGAAACCCTGGGTAATGAGAATATTATCTACATGAAATTCCACGGCATTCAGTTCGCGGCAAGATGCGGCCCCAAAGTTGAAGCGGTTACTGGAGAGATGTTCGAATTCGGAATGGATCTGATGAGAAGCCACCTGTTCGGAACAGATGGCATATGTGTGAGGATTAATGCAACTTAAAAGGATAATCTGCATCTGTTTGTATAGTGATAAAGTATGAGTATTCTAGAAATCGCCATTGCTTTCTTCGCAGCGCTGAGCGCAAGCCTGCTTTCAACCCCGCTTGCAAGACGAATTGCTCTGAAGTACAGGCTTGTGGACAAGCCGAATCGAAGGAAGAGGCATCTGATGACTACACCTCTTCTGGGTGGAATGGCGATCTACATCTCATTTGGATTGACTGTTGCTGCAGGCATGCTCCTCCTTGATGGAGACAACAGCATGATCTCATTCGGATGGAAACCCCTCTGTTTGCTTGTAATCGGGGGGGCAGGGATGATGTCGATAGTAGGGCTCGTTGACGATATTCTTGGCCTTTCTGCTGTTATCAAACTTGCACTTCATACCGTTGCTGCGATTCTTGTCGGTTTCGTTTTTGTTACACAGGGAGCTTTGCTGAACGTTTTCCTTACAGGAAGCAGTTACGCTTGGCTTACCGCACCATTGACTGTGATCTGGCTCGTTGGAATAACCAATTCTGTAAATCTGCTCGATCACGCAGACGGCCTTTCCGCTGGAACTTGCGCCATAGCTGCCATTTTCTTCACCATCATCAACCTTATTTCCGGTAATTATTCAGTCGCGTTCATCAGCGCAACCCTTGCGGGGGCGACAATTGGATTTCTTTTCTACAACTACAATCCCGCTTCAATCTTCATGGGAGACTGCGGCAGCAATATGCTTGGCTTTATGCTTGGGATAATAGCTGTACTGGGCGTTTATACTCCGGAGGGATCCATCCGGGAGATTGCCATTTTTGCGCCGGTATTGATACTTGCTCTTCCCATGATAGATACTGCGTTCGTATTGCAGTACAGATTGAAGAATGGAAAACCTCTTTTCGATGGGGATAGGAATCATCTTGCTCACAGACTGATGCGGCTGGGATTATCTCATACTCAATCAGTCATGGTTCTACTG
>JAUWJE010000291.1 GCA_030607835.1 Candidatus Fermentibacterota bacterium
AATAGAGTACGACGGAACCGATTTCTCCGGATGGCAGATTCAGCCGGAAACCAGAACCGTACAGGGTGATATTGAAGCTGTCCTTGAGAAGCTATGCGGAAGACACATTCCGGTAACAGGATCGGGAAGAACCGATGCGGGAGTACACGCAGAGGGACAGGTTGCTCACGCAGACATCATGATTGACGAATTTGACAGAGTAAAAACCGGTCTTCCAGCCATGCTTCCAGATGATATCGCTGTTACTGCAGTGGAGGAGGTTGACCGATCATTTCATGCCAGGTTCAATGCGGTCTCAAGGCTTTACAGGTATAGAATAGAAAAGGAAAAGCATCCTCTTAAGAACCTTTATTGTCATACACTTGCACTTTGCTGGGAACTTGATACTGCTGATATGCAGGAAGCTGCAGGACTTTCCATAGGGAAAAACGACTGGATGGCGATGGCAAAGGAAGGAAGCGATAATTCCAATTGGATTGTCAATGTCATCAGTGCGGATGTCAAAGAAGATGATTCGGGCTGGACTTTCCTTATCCGTGCAAACAGGTTCCTGAGGGGCATGGTGAGAATCTGGGCAGGAACACTGGTCAACATCGGTTCAGGAACTGAACCGCCCGAACTTATTACAGCCCTTTTAAAGACCGGAAACCGTGAAAAGGCCGGAACTTCACTACCTGGACGCGGCCTGGTATTGATGGAGGTGAAGTACAGTTGAGTATCGATTTCAATAGAGAAAAGCTGAAGATGAAATCTTTGGCTGATCGAACCAGCAAAGTTAATACGAACCTTCTGCTGAAGAATCCCGGCCGGAGGAACCGGAAAACAGTTGAATTTGTGCGTTCACTACCGGATATACTTGCGGTAAAGGACATGAGGGTACTTGCCCGGGCCATCATCGGAGCTAAGAACGCGGAAGCTTCACGGATTTTCATGTACGGTGGCCATGTTATCAAATGTGGTCTTGGCCCCCTTCTCGTGAGGTGGCTGAAGAATGGAACCATCAACTGTCTGGCTACCAATGGTGCGGGTACTATCCATGATATTGAAATGGCTCTGTTTGGTGAAACTTCGGAGGACGTTGAATCAGGAATAAAAGACGGCAGTTTCGGCATGTGGCAGGAAACCGGTGAAGTTTATGCATCGGCGATTAACACGGCTTACATGAATAACCTTGGGCTTGGTGAAGCACTTGGGAATGAGATTCTTAAAAGGAATGGGAACGCTTCAATAAGCCCCCTTGCCGCAGCAAGCGAAATGGGTATTCCCATAACTGTGCATCCCGCACTGGGGGGAGATATAGTGCATCCCTATTCTGAGGTAAGCTGGGAAAAACTCGCAAGGGCGGCAGAGAAAGATTTCGACCTGTTAGGGGAGAGGATTACATTGCTTGCATCAGGTGTGGTTATCAACGCAGGTTCAGCTGTCATCATGCCCGAAGTATTCCTGAAACTCCTGACGTCCGCTATTAACCTTGGATACAGCATCAGTAATATTACTGCCGCAAGTTTCGACATGATAAGGCAGTACAGACCCTTGAACAACGTGGTCTTCAGGCCGACCAGGGTACTGGGTGGAGACCCGATAGTCCTTACCGGGCAACATGAACTGATGCTCCCGCTGCTGGATATCTTTCTGGAAGAAGAGGAGAGTGGCAATGAATAAAGCAATTCTGGTTTTCCTGGTACCTTTTCTGATTCTCAGTGCATGTGGTGATACCACTGTAACACCGGACAATAGCGATCAGACCTCTACAGTTGAACCTGTCGACCCCTACGGAGATCCTCCCGATTATACGGGCGATCCTTTTGAGAATTTCCCGGGATCAACGAGCCTCAGAATACCCGGAGAAGTAGTGGTTGAGTACGAAGAGGAAGTTCTTACGGGAACACATTTTACAATTCAGATTTCAGCCGCAACAACCGAAGAGACTGCGCAGCGCCTCGCGGAATCTGTTTCAGCAGAAATTAATTATCCCGTATTCGTTGATCATATTGGAGGATACTGGAAAGTCAGAGTAGGCGCTTTTCCGGCCAGGGAAGACGCAGTTGCCTACACCGGGGTTCTTGTGGATATGGGTTTTACCGATGCCTGGGTCACAACAAGAGA
>JAUWJE010000096.1 GCA_030607835.1 Candidatus Fermentibacterota bacterium
ACGGCTGTATGGCCCGTATGTATGCCATCAAAACTGCCGATTGCTAGTGTATTCATCTCCTCAATCCGCGATAAATACGCAGAGTGGTCTTAATGAAGAGCCATCCCCATCTGACATTGCCACCAGTCTGCCCTGTTCATCAAGTAGAACCACTGTGCCTGTAAGCTTACTCTCAATTTTTGCTCCATGTGATACAAGCCGCTTATCTGAATCGCTCAGAATCACGCTCTCGTATGCATCGAGAAGATCGGTCATTTCCAGCAGTGACTCAGGATTATCCGGTTCACGGGATGACCTCTCTATGCCAAAGCTCCCGATGGAAAGCCTCCTGATTCCGAACGAAACACCTCCGACATCAAGATCATGACCGATATCCCTTGCCAGGGCTCTGATATAGGTCCCTGAACTTACGGTGACTGCAAGGTATGCTTTGCTGTTTTCATACTTCATCAGCTTCCAGTCAGTTACGCTTACTTTCTTCAACGGTGTATCTGGAAGCAGGCCTTTCCTTGCTGTTTTATAAGCTCTGATACCATCTACTTTCACAGCGGAATAACTTGGCACTTTCTGGATGATGCTTCCAGTGTATGATTCAAGAACCCTCTGAATATCTTTCCGCTTTATATGCCCTGCGGATCTTCTTTCAAGAATTTTCCCGGTACTATCATCCGTATCTGTTCTAATGCCGAACTCTATTCCGAAGCTGTATCGCTTCTCGCTGGATGTAATGAACCTGGATAATCTTGTGGCTTTCCCCAGAAGTACTATCAGAAGCCCGGTAGCATCAGGATCGAGAGTTCCAGCGTGCCCGTACTTGCTGAAACCCCAGGCTTTAGCCACTGATTCCGTTGCCATCCTTGATGTGATTCCGCTTGATTTATCCAGCAGATATGCTGCACCGCACATGTCAGAGAATGTCAATCGTTATCCAGATTCCTCATGATGCCGAGTACTCTGTCTCCGTCTTTTCCAGATGAATCGTGCACGAAAGACAGAACTGGAACAGTTCGCATCCTGATTCCATCCGCCAGCTTGGATCTGAGAAATCCAGCAGCTGATTTCATTGCCGCGCAGGCATCTTCAGAATCAGATTCTGAACCGGTTGTTTCGAAAAACACTGTAGCATGTGATCCATCTCGAGCAAGTTTCACTCTAGTTATCAGTATATTCTGGAGTCTATCGTCAGAAACATCTCGAATAATTATTTCCTCGAGTATCTTGCGGATATCACCGGAGAGCCTGCTTATTTTTCTCTCGTCCATTTAACTTCCTGCCAATCAGAGTTCCCGTGAGATCGATACTATCTCGAATGCCTCGATAACATCGTCAACTTTGATATCATTGTATCCCGAAAGACCAATACCACATTCAAAACCTGATTTAACCTCTTTGCGATCTTCCTTGAATCGCTTCAGAGAACTGATACTGCCTGACCATATATCCACGCCATTCCTGACTAACCGCACACGCGCATTTCTTCTGATAATACCGTTGACAACGTATGATCCGGCAATAACACCGATTTTGGGTACTTTGAAGAGATCTCTGACTTCCGCTGAACCAAGAAATTCTTCTTTCTGTTCAGGTTTAAGAAGACCTGAGAGAGCCCTGGTTACAGTCTCCTCCACCTGATGAATCACACTGAATATGGCAATCTCAATATCCAGTGCTGAGGCTTCTTCCCGCGCCCTTGCATCCGGACGGACTCTGAAGCCGATTATCACTGCATTTGAGGCTGCTGCAAGATTGACATCATTCCCTGATATTCCGCCTGCACCGCTTCTAATGACGTTAACAGATACTTCGTCGTTGCCAAGTTTGCTAAGAGTATCGACTATGGCTTCTGCTGTCCCCTGAACGTCTGCTTTGATAATCAGATTGAGCACACCCTCAGTATCACCGGATTTCTGCCAGAAATCCTCAAGTGAAACCATTCTGCCTGCATGAAGCTCCCTTTCACGCTGAACCAGCTGACGTATTCGAGTGACTTTCTTTGCCTCATGTTCGGAATCAACTACTACAAACGATTCTCCTGCGTCAGGGACAAATGAACAGCCTAGAATCTGTACAGGATCCCCTGGGCCGGCTTCTTCAAGCTCATTTTTGTTTTCATCATACATAGCCCGGACTCTGCCGCTGAAGCGCCCGGTTACAAAATAATCCTCAAGCCTGAGCGTGCCGTCCTGAACGATAATATTGATAACAGTTCCACTGCGGGGATCAATCTCACCTTCCAGGACTGTACCTTTAGCAGGCCTGTCAGGGCATGCGGCCAGTTCAAGCACATCTGCCTGAAGCATCAACTTTTCCAGCAGATCATCAATATTCTCACCTGTGATTGAAGAAACCTCGGAACAGAGAATGTCCCCGCCCCAGTCTTCAACAAGTATGTTGTGAGAAGCGAGATCATTCTTAATGAAATCAGTATTCGCTGTTGGCAGATCAATCTTGGTTATTGCCACAACAATGGGAACTCCGGCAGCTCTTGCATGATCAATGGCTTCTTGTGTCTGAGGCATGACCCGGCTGTCGGCGGCAATTACAAGTACTACGATATCAGTCACCCGCGCGCCCCTGGTCCTCATGGCTGTGAAGGCCTCATGTCCTGGTGTGTCGATAAATGTAATCTTTCGATCATCAGCAAGACTTGTGATATACGCACCAATGTGCTGTGTAATTCCACCGGACTCCGTTGAAAGAACATTTGTGGATCTTATTCTGTCCAGAAGTGCTGTCTTGCCATGGTCAACATGCCCCATAACAGTAATAATCGGTGATCTGGGCACTTCAATTCCATCTGCGCTTATGCGCCTCTCTTCAATCTCTTCCGCGCCATAACTTTCTACTATTTCCACTTCGAACCCGAACTCATCTGCCACAAGCGTAACAGTCTCAACATCAAGTCTCTGATTTGCTGTAGCCATAACTCCGAGTTCCATGAATTTGCCGATAACCTTACTGAGAGGAAGACCTATCAATTCGGCCAGTTCAGAAGGGCTTGTGTACTCGGTTATTCGTATCAGCAAGGCTTCCTCTGACGCGGCATCCTCAGTTATCTGGCGTTCCTGCTTCTCCTCTTTGTATTTCTTTCTTTTCTTCTGCCTTGCTTTCCCTGTGCCTGAGTCAATCTTCGCGAGAGTATCACGCACTGTCTTTACTGCTTCTGCAGTTATGCGAGGTTTACGTCTTTTTTTCTTCTTGCGTTTCTTCAAAGCGGTTTTTGAACGAGCTGCGATTTTTTCCTTTTCAAATCTGAGTCGTACTTTTTTAACATCCTCAGGAGACATTGAACTCATATGACTCTTTGCAGATACTTTCATCTCTTCAAGAACCTTCAGGAGGGCTTCACTTGACAGGTTAAGTTCCCTGGCCAGTTCATACACTCTCATCTTATTCCCGGTGGTATTCTCAGCCAAGGGGATCACCCGCTTCCATCATTAATCATTAAAACTCAAATTCCTTATATATGGATTGACAATAATATTTTGCGATCCATTGAATCTGTCCGTATCCGTAACGAATCCTCAGACTATTACTCTTCAATATCTTTCTCAACTTCTTCTGTTATATCATCAACGAGTTCTTTTTCAGCTTCAAGAATCTCACTCTTCTCTTTTTCAAGTTTCACGAATTCCTGTCTCTCCGAAACCATCTTTTTCGCTTCTTTCAGCATGGTTTTCAGCTTGACCGGACCAACTCCCTCGACTTCGAGTATCCTTTTATCAACACCTTCGATAAGCCTTACTGCGGAATCAAAGCCGGCCCTTGTCAATCTCTCCGCAAGTTTGACATTCACACTTTTGAGTTCCAGGATATCGATTATGAGCATGTCATCCCAGCGCTTCCGCTCTTCCCACAACGATTTTTCCTCAATCTCGATCCTGTAACCCACAAGCTGACCTGCAAGCCGGACATTGTGACCACCCTTGCCTTTAGCTCTGCCAACCTCATCATCAGGAACTGTAGCAATCATTATTGTTTCATCTACGCCAGTATCTTCATTGACCTGATTTCTCATCTCGACTCGAAGAACAGTCGCCGGCAGGAGCGCGTTTGTAACAAGTAATTTTTTATCAATCGTCCACGGGATGATGTCAATACGTTCACCGTTCAATTCGCGCATAACAGATTGTACTCTCATCCCCTTCATCCCTACAAAGGTACCTACTGCATCAACTCTGATATCATTGCTCGTAACAGCAATTTTCGTTCGAACTCCGGCTTCTCGTGCGATTACTTTGATCTCAGCAATACCTTCATCAATCTCCGGAGCTTCTCGCTCAAATAATCTTCTGATAAGCAGCGGTGTTGCTCTTGATAGAACAAGCTGAGGCTCGCTGCTTTCCGGACTTTGTACTTCTACCAGAACAGGGAGAACTGTATCTCCGTGTTCAAAGCGCTCACCTCTGGCTCTTTCATCTGGTGGAATCACAGCTTCTATCTGTCCAGCAACGCGAACATTTACTCTGTTTCTGTAAACCTGCTGCACAACGCATCTTGGAATCAGCTGTCCAATACGGCCAGAATACTCTTTGTACACCTGTTCCCGCTCGGCTGAGCGTTCGAGTGTGTGGAATTGCTGTCTGAAAATGTTGACGGCGGATCGACTGAAAATATTGAAATCTACCGGCACATCAACCGTATCACCCTGTTCAGCATCTGGATTGTATTTTCTTGCCTTCCTTCGAGTGATCTGTAGATGCGCTTCGCTCGCCTCGACTTCCTTCACTACAACTTTCAGGGCAACAACATTAATATCACCTGATCTCTGATTCCAGGTTACACTGATATTCTGAGGAGAACCGTATTCCAGCTCTGTGGCTTCAACAAGAGCTCTTTTCAACCATTCCAGCAGGAGTTCCTGGTTTGCTCCTCTGCTTTCCCTGATCACTGCGGCCAGTGCTTCAATTCTCTGGTAGTTATCTGGCACTATTATCTCCTTGCTCTCTTCTCAAATGTATTGCTATTCCAGTACCTCAAGAGCCTTCCTGATTGCATCAACAGGTACTTCTCTTCCGCTTCTGAAAGTCAGCACTCCAGCATCGTAATGCTCAAGCCAGTCAACAATTACGTCATCGTCCAATTCGACACACAACTTCCTGTCGATTGTTCGCTTCCAGTCAACTTCTGTATGAAGAAGTCTTCCCACACCCGGAGAACTGACTTCAATTCGGTAATTTTCACCTTTCAGAAGCATATCCGTGTCTATTGCATCCCTGACTTTCCTTGATAATTTCGCGCATTGGCCAACATTCACACGTCCCGGGCAATCAACAAGAATTCTGATTAAATGGCTTCTACCAACTTTAGTCAGTGTCAGATCCACAAGCATAAGTTCTTCCCCGGCAACCAAATCTTTAAGAATCTCATCAAGATTCGTAATTTCCATTTATACTCCCGCCACACATAAAAAAATAAAAGGCGGATGAAACCGCCTTTTGAATCCACAGATTCATAAGCGAGAACTTAATAGCTAAATCTAGCTTGGATATACATCTGTGGCAAGTAGGGTCATTTTAGGGTCAGGTCTTGAATTAAAGCATTTATTACTATCTTATATTCAAGACCTGACCCTATAAGCTCTAGATTCGACCCAATACAAGGTCTGATCTAAGTAATTCAACGTATTGACTGTATTCCGGATTGAGAAGGGAGCTTCTGACCGCATCCAAACCGTCAAGCATGCTGCCGATCTGATATCTTGTTTCCGACTCTCCAAGAATTTCCACAAGATTTCCCCTTGAGTTCCTTAATCCATTGGCAACATAGAGAGTCTGTTCAGATGAAAAAGCTGGATTCTCAAAGTAGAATGATTTAAACAGAGTATAGAACCAGGCTATCTTAAGCTTCTGCAACTCGGGATCGTCCGGGTTTTCTGATTCAAGCTGCACCAACCCGGAATATGCTCTATCCAGAAGTGATCCATTTCTGATTACCACAGATAATGAAACACCGTGATTGAGATTGTGCGAATAGCAATATAAAGGACCACCTGTTTCCTCCCAGATGCTATCGAAGGTATCCAGTATATGAGCGGGAACATTCTCTTTGTAGCCGGGTGTTGAGTTAATAAAATTAATTAAATTGAATAACATTCTGTCATAGATAAGAGCATAAGTCTCACTCTTTATGAACAGCTCTCTCTGCTCAGGTGTTTCCAGGTTAGAGGTGAGCAGCACATCGTTTATTGCCTCAAAATAATTTACAGGAGCGCCAGGCCATATGATCATATTATCAAAATTATCGTAAATATACTTCTGTAATATGTATATTAGTATTTCTGCACCCTCTATTTCACCTCTCTCCGCAAGAAGCAGACCCATAGCAGCGAATTGTGCGGGAAGAATTTCAAGATCTTCCCGATCCAGTTGACCAAGCTCATCCAGAATACCTGTAGTGTCACCTGATTTCATACTCTGTATGATATCCAGTCCATTCTCCAGCTCCCTCAGTTGAAGATCCATTCCGATTCTGAGTTCAGACGAGATAAACGGCGCGAGACTGTCAGAGATGCTTAAAAACGCATGAAACAGGCTGTCAGCTGAATCCGGATGTTTCAGAAAAGCAGTTCCTGTGCTAAACAGCAGATACCGAAGTTTTCTTACTCTTGCGAGACCTGCCATTGTTCTGAACTGATATTTTCTTTCGATCTTTCCAAGCCATTGAAGATGGCACCCATCTGTCCCTTCAGTGAGAGGAGCCAGAAGGGATGTCTGCCTTATGTAGTTATCTCTGTTGTGAGCATGAAGTCTCCATGCGGTTCTCATTGAAGCCAGTGCAGCATCCGGATCGCCCAGATTCGAATGGATAAGCACAAGATTATGATGAACGTCAGCATAATTCGGTGCTCTTTTCAGCAGAGAATCGTAGGCGGAAAGACCAAGATTCACATATCGATCCGCTTCATCAAGATCATATGGAACTCTTCCGCTCATCTGCATTATGTTCACCATCGGAATCGATAGCGGTTTGCATAGTACAGCTCGGGTGACATAAGCGCTTCCGAGTGCATACCAACCGCCAAGTTCATCGGGATTCGTCTCAACACATTGCTGACACCATGCGATTGAACTGTC
>JAUWJE010000178.1 GCA_030607835.1 Candidatus Fermentibacterota bacterium
CTCTTTTTATCAGGCGATGCAGACCGGAAAGAAAAGCTCAGGCTTGTAACGCAGCTGAAAAGAGCCCTCTGGGAGCATTGCGCTAAATTCCTCGAGAAAACGGACCCCTTCCTGCTTTCCGAGTGTATAGGGTCTTACCTTTCAAATCCGTCTGAAACAGATCGATTTCTCTGGGCGCTCTGTTTCCTGGCTACACACGAAGGTTTTGATGATACATCTTTCGATGAAAAACAGATTAAACTGTTCATGGACTATCTGATCTTCGCCAAAGCTGACACCCAGAAAAGGGTGATTGGTCTTCTCATGGGTTCCCTGAAAGATAAACTGAACGGATACCTTTCTTCAATTGATACCAGACAACTGACTAACTATCTCGATGTTTTCGATACAAGTTCCATCACCCACCGTGAAGGTTTGTTTCTTGCAGTCGGGAGAGAAATTTCACGAAGGAGAGAATCAGGCGCCGCACGATCATTGAAAAAGTACTTCTGGGAATCCGATACGCTTTTTTCAAGCAAACAGGCTATCGAAAAACGAAAAGCGGAATTCCTCCATTTGAAGCAGGTGGAAATTCCAGCGGCGGCGGATGCTATTGGGGAAGCGGCGTCCCATGGAGATCTTTCAGAAAACGCGGAATACGCAGCCGCAATAGAAAAGCGTGATCTGCTCCTTGACAGACTCCGAAGATGGAGCGTAGAGCTCGAAAAGTACCAGGTTTACCCTTCAACAGAGATAAGCACTTCGATTGTTTCTCCAGGTATACGAGTTGAGCTTGAAAACACCGGAGATCCGAACTCCAGACGCGTATTTGATATTGTGGGACCGCTGGATGCTGATCCGGAAAAGAGCAGAATCAATTACATGGCTCCCGTTGGGAAAATTGTTCTCGGAAAATCACAGGGAGATACAGTCATGCTTCCGGGAACCGGGGACGAGAAATGGGAGATTGTCTCCCTTGAAATACTGGAGGATCTGTAGGAAAAATGATCTGCCAGAAATGCGGCACTGAATATCATTCTGAAACAGTCGGATTCAAGGCGTATTGTGAGAACTGCGGAAGCTATCTCCATGCGTGCATTCAGTGCAGCATCTATGAACGTAATACAGAAAGATGCCGCTCTCTGACTACTGAAGCCGTGCGAGACAGAGAGGGTATTAATTTCTGTGAGGAGTATATGCCTGAACATCGGTCTCCTTCTACACTGTCCAGCAACTCCTCCGCCACTAAGGACCGTTTCAGTAAACTTTTTGGAGATTCAGATCATGAATTAAAGCAGAAACGAAAAGAAATTGATTAGCCTTATATCCGGGAAATGCAAGCTCGGGTTTCAAGGAACAATTCTGCTTCTTCTGCTGACTTCAGGATACCTGATGCTTTACCTGCTCTACCCTTCAACTTTCCGGTTTGCCGTTGTGGGCACGATCCTTGGCGGAATCCTGATAGCTATTAATCCGCGACCGGCATTCTGGTTGCCCTTTTTACCTCTTGTCTTCCTTCTGGGGGGGAACACCCTGTCACTGGGAGTCTTTAACCCCTCTCTTCTGACACTTGGAGTATTCGGCTTCTTCGGTTTTTACATTGTGGACAAAATCATCTGGAATGAACCTCTTCCCAGCCTTTCTTGGACGGTTAAACTGGTTTTCCTGGCCCTGGTCCTTCAGTTAATCAGTATTACTGTCTCAATCCATATACATGGTCAGTTCTTCTGGAACGCCGTACGAGAAGGAAGCAGCATATTTCTTTTCATGCCGCTGGTTTTCATGGTTCCCGATCTCTGTAACACTGAGGACAAGCTTCTCCGTTTGATGAGGAGCCTTGTCCTGACCCTTCTCCTGGCAGGAGCTGCCGGTGTTGTTGAATACATGTCCATCTCAGGTTTTTCAAGAGTGGATATATCCATCGGATATTTGTACAAAGGCAGAGTATCTTCTTTCCTTGGCAATGCAAACGTTTTCGCGGGATACCTGGAGCTGGCGATTCCAGTGACTGTAGCACTCGGACTCTGGGAAAAATCAATAAAATGGCGAATTACCGCTCTGATTGCCGCTCTTCTGGGAATTCTGTGCATTCTGTTCACATTCTCCAGAGGAGGGCTTTTCTCTATGGCGATCGGAGTCGGGATTGTGCTGATCTATCGTTTCAGAAAACGTCTATGGATACCGATTTTGATAAGTATTCTCTTTGTTGGATTTCTTGTGAAGAACGCGGATTTATTTGAACGTCAAATGAGTTTTTTCATGAACCCCGGGAAATTGATTAATCAGCCTACTCTCCTTCACCGACATGTTACTTACCGGGGTTTATGGAACCAGTTTCTCGACTCGCCCGTAACAGGCATCGGCTGGGGAGCGGAAGAATTCTTCTGGGGAAATACAAGAATTTACAGCTTCTGGGAGATAAGGCACTCTGTAAGCACCGAATCCATCAGTCACTTCGGAGGACTCAACAGCCTGTTCCTGACTCATGCAGTTCGTGGGGGTTTGATTTCACTCAGTGGATTATTCCTGATAATCGTCGCGGTGGCTGTTGCCTCGTTCAAAGCTATCGGGAAAGCACGTTTTCCCTGGGGAATCGGTTTGAGCGCCGGGCTTCTGGGATTTGGGATACACCAGATTATGGACAATTTCCTCTGCTGGCCGCAAACAAGCAGTTTCTTCTGGCTGTATATCGGCATTCTGCTCGCGACAGTATCCATTTTCACCAGAACGGGGAATGCGGCATGAAAGTACTTGTAGCAACTTACCATACGATTCCGGGGTACTCCGGTGGATGGACTACTCCTCTTGATCTGCTGGAGAAAGATTATGATGTCAGATACGTAGTCGCAAGGGGCTTTGAAGTTTGCTATGAGCTGGAGGATATTCCTGTTTATGGACTGAGGAGAGTATTCAGGAATAATCCCAGACCCGGACTAACAGGCAGGCTCAGGAGTAAATTATCCGAAACCGTTTTTGGTCTTGCTATCAGGAGGGAATTCAGAGTATTCCAGCCGGATTTTGTGCTATGCCTCGACATGCTCTCCGCTCGAAGGTGTATCTCTCTGGGAATGCCTTACGCTCTCAGAATTCATACGCAGCCGATCACAACACCAGCGAAGGAAATAAATCGTCTGCTGAAGGGTGCTCTCTTCGCCACTCTCTGCCCCAGTGTAAGCGTTCCTGGGGTGGAGATTCTTCCTCATACGGAGAACCTTGATCGCTTTACATTTATCGAACATCCGTCTGCAGAAGAAGTAGTGCTTGTTTCGTCTCTGGATAGTATTCGTCGCCCCATGCTTTTTATCGAAGGGGTAATGAAATCCTCTCTAAAGGGTACAATCGTCGGAGATGGTCCTATCAGAGAAGAAATTGAAAGAGCATGTGCTTCTACCGACGGAAAAATCACATATCACGAACCTGTTCTCCGTACTGAACTGCCAGCCTTTCTGAACCGCTTCCAGATAGGAGTCGCCTGCTACAGGAAGGTTAAGGAAATATATCAGATGAAAGTTCCTGAATATCAGGTTTCAGGAATCTTTCCATTGGTAATGCCCTGGACTCATCTTGCGCTCGAAGCTCCAGAACTTGCAGGAATATTTGAAACGCCGGAAGAACTTGCCACTCTAATCGATGACACTGCGAAGCATTGGGATGACACACTTGAAACAAGGAGAAAGGGCAGAGATTTCGCTATGAAATATTATAATGTCGCTCAGGCAAAACAGCGTTTCAGGGAGATCCTCAAAGAATCAGGTCTTATCTGATCGGACGCTTCCAAAGGCTCTTTATCTTTCGGAGCACTGTGCGGGACACCTGTGACCCCAGAGAAATCAACAGGATGATATAAACCGTCGTCCCCGAAGCAAGATACAGAGTTACTTTCCCGAATTTATCAGCTAAACCCGCCTGCAGGTCATATGGTATTATCTGTTTCATAAGAAGCATAGTTCCCGCCATTGCTGCTACTCCGAGAAGAATTTTCAGGTGTTCAACAGCTATATCCCTTCCCTGAATATTCCCTGTCTTCTTTCGAAGGAAATAAAGGAGCAGCACGACTTTCGCAGATGATGAAATAGTTGTGCCCAGCGCGAGCCCTCCAATACCCATCGGACCGATCAGAATGAAATTGAGCAGAACATTCACTATCATGCCCCATATACCTATCAGAACTGGTGTCGTTGTGTCCTTTAAAGCGAAAAATGCTCTTGATATTACAGAACCGAAGCTGAAGGACGCCAGCCATGGCGCATAGAACATCAATGAATATGCAACCATTCGGGAATCACTTATACTGAATTCCCCTCTCTGGAACAGAAGAGATACAAGAGGTACGGATAGAACCATAAGAACTGTAGATCCGGGAATCATCAGGGATGAATTCCAGTTGAGAAGGGTTTTCAGCTCCTCTCTGAAAGATCCGGCATCTTCCCTTGCTGACAAAGATGAGAGGGAAACATTAGCAAGCGTAGAAATTGGAAGCAGTAGAATGGAAAAAAGAATCTTGATTATCCGGTTGGCGTATTCAAGAGCTGTTACGCTGCTCTCTCTTAGAAATGATGCGAGAATCTTGTCAGCAACGTGTCCGAGGAACCCGAAAACAGTCCCGCCTATTATTGGAAGCGCCCTCCTGATCTGTCTTGCGAAGTCCGGATCCACAGGATTC
>JAUWJE010000302.1 GCA_030607835.1 Candidatus Fermentibacterota bacterium
GAATGCATGTGAGGGGGCTCCAGATGTAAATGTTATGAGAGCCGTTCTCGGTAGTCTTGCTGTTCATGGAATTTCGAGGGGTTCGGAATATAAAAACTACCTTGAACTTATTAACCCGAAGAAGATTTCGGTACCGTTTCATATTTCAGAGATACTATCTGTATATTCCAGAGCTAGCCATACCCATCTCTCAAACAAGTATCTACTAATTGAATTCACAGTTTGCGTAGCGTTTTGGGGAGCTGATAAATCGGGATTTCTGATCGATTCACCACATCCTATTTTGGATCTGGATACATGCTTTTCTTTCATGTCTTCAATACTTTGTCGAATCGTGGTGGAATCGGATGATGCTGAACTAACAAGTGCCGTTTTGCAGTTTCTTGAGAAGATTATTGCGAGCAGAGCCGAGAGCTATCTGTCATTATTCAAAGGTCTTGGCAAAGGCCTGCATAGGCTGTTTGAAAGTAGTCAGGGTTGGACAGAGAGTTATCTCATCCCTCTATTCTCACCTTCTTATTCAAGCCTTGGAGTTGCAAGTGCATTGTGGGAGGGTTTCTTCATCTTTGTTGATGACAGACAGGAAGAAATGAAGCTTCTGCAGCCTGCTTTGATTGAGTCTTTAGGAGCAAAACTCATCTCCACTAATAGCAGGAATTTCCATCAGATGGTGCTGAAACGCTTGTTTAGAGATTGCACCAAAGAGTTAGTGGATGCAATGGTTATTGCTTCTGATGAAAATGGTTTGTGCTTGATTGTAATTCTTATCAGATACAGCGAAGAAATCAAAGAGGAATTTGATCATTACTGGAATGACTGGGTTAAGGACTATCTTGTCGATAGGCTTAAGTCTCATATAAAGCCAATACAACCAAAAGAGTTTGCTGAAATACTCATTTTCGCGATTGAGAACCCAGCTGTGTACATAGAGCTGAACAGACTACTAAATGCTTATTCTGGTAAATACGGGAAACGCGCAGGCGATTTCGTTAAGGCTTCTAGGACAAGTGGATTTCACCTGGAGAATCCTGAACTTGCTTCTAGGTATCTTTTGAAAATGGTGTCACTGAGTAACTACAGTGATCAGAAAAATGGTAAGAAAATTGTGAATTTCGTTGAGGAGATCCTTCGTATTGAGAAGGAAAAGTTCGAAGCACTTCTGCCTGTCCTTGAGTTATATGGGATGGCTGGTGTACCAGAAGCCAAACTAGTGTATGACAAGTATATCGGTTAGTATGTGATTATGGAATCCCGGAAAGATCTCGAGTTGTGTAAGGTGTTTCTGAAAAAATAATTTGCGGAGTTTCTGAATGAGGTACAATAGCATTTTCTGGAGCATTACCAGTACGGTTTATTGTCTCTTTCTGGGATGGGTGAAAACCCTCGCCTTTAGGCGAAGCCTTCAGGAGGCTGCGGTATTATGTTAAGTGATGGAATACTATCGCAAGGGTTCGCACACAGTGTATCGACTGCACTATCATTTCGTGTTTATTCCCAAATACCGCAGGCCGGTATTGCGCAATGAAGTGGGCAAACGGCTTAGAGAATTAATCAGAGAGATATGCAGAAGTAATGACATTGAGATAATAAGTGGTCACATCCGTCCAGATCATGTACATCTACTGTTGAGCGTTCCACCCAAGCTGTCTGCGAGCCGCGTTGTTCAGATCATCAAGGGAAAGACTGCACATCATTTACTTGAA
>JAUWJE010000148.1 GCA_030607835.1 Candidatus Fermentibacterota bacterium
CCTTCATTTCACAGGTACCCTAACGGTTCTGGAAGCGAATTTTTCCTGAGTGCAGTAAGAAAATGGATGAGTACGCAGTTCGGAGTCGAGATAGGTGAAGAACTCGATGTTGGTTCTGTAATAGGCACAAAAGAAGGTATCGCTCATGTTCCTATTTTCTTCTGCAATCCTGGTGATGTTGTTCTTGTCCCGAATCCTGGATATCCTGTATACAGAGCATCAGCAATTCTTGCCGATGCTGTTCCTGTTGATCTTCCTCTTCTCAGAGAGAACGCATTTGTGCCGGACATCAGTTCCATCAGCTCTGAGATCATTGCCAGCACCAGAATGATATTTCTTAATTATCCGAATAATCCCACCGGAGCTGTTCTTTCACTCGATCAGATGAGGGAAATCGTAGAATGGGCCAGACGAGAGGACATTCTGATTGTCAGTGACAACTCATACAGTCATATCCGGTTCGACGGGAACCCTCCCGGTTCTTTCCTGCAAATTCCCGGTGCGGGAGATGTCTGCCTTGAATTCCACAGCCTGTCCAAGACCTTTAACATGACAGGATGGAGAGTGGGCTTTGTTGCGGGAGGTTCACAACTCATCCGGACTTTCCTGAGCGCAAAGGAAAACATAGATTCCGGTGTTTTTACAGCTGTTCAGAAGGCCGCTGAGATGGCGTTGTCTTCTGATATCTCCGGCTATTTCGATATCTACAGAAAGCGAAGAGAAATACTTGTGAACGGTCTTGAAAAACTTGACTGGGATGTATGTGACTCACCTGGAACATTTTACGTATGGGTAAAACTTCCCAAAGAGACTCAATCGATGAGATTCGCACGCAAACTCATCGCGCAGACCGGTATCGTAGTAACTCCTGGAAGCGGGTTCGGTACGTATGGTGAGGGTTACATCAGATTCGCCCTTACGGTGCCTGAAGAATCTATTCACAAGGCCATTGGAAGACTTGAGCAGAAGGAACTCTTCAGTCACAGAATAAGAGCCTGGTTGAAAAAAGGTGTTGAATGAAGGGTCAGCTTACCCTTAAGAACGTGATTATCCGGCTGAAGCTTGGAAGTGAGCCGTTCGAGAAGATTTCAGACAGTGACATTCCTGTGGATATCCTCTGGTCAGGAGAGATGACAGGAAGTATGTCGATTGATTACACTGGTATCTGCGAAATTCTGGCCGGATTTTCGGAAAAGGAATACGATTACATTGAGGAACTGGCTTCAGATATTCTCAACACACTTCTTGAAGAATATCCCACCGGTTACTGGAAAGTAATCGTGACCAAGCCTTTCCCGTCTGTCTCGCTGAAAATGGAATCAGCTCTGTTTGCGATGGAGGGTGGTAATAATGTCTGAATTTGCAGTTGGAATGGGTTGTAACCTTGGTGATAGGATTCACAATCTGCAGGAGGGAGTTCGATTCCTTCTATCAAGGTTGAAGATGGGGACATTCAAACTCTCCGGAGTGTATGAGACTCAGCCATTGGAAGATGTAGGTGGTGATAATTTTTATAACTGTGTTCTCGCGGGAAATTACTTCGGGTCAGTAGAAGAACTTCATCGAGACTGCAGAGAAGCGGAGATTTATCTGGGTTCTACTGCAAACAAGAATAGTGCTGCCAGGGCACTTGATATGGATCTGCTCCTATTTAAAGATACTGTTATGAAAGAGGAGAACCTGATACTGCCTCATCCAAGGCTTCACTTGAGAAAATTCGTTCTTGTACCCCTGGCGGAAGTCTGGGAAGGGATCCTACCCGATCTGGGCTCTACACCGGCACAACTTCTTGATGCATGTTCTGACGAAAGCAGGATTGAAAGAGTATTCGAGATGCCTGAAAGAGGTTGTTTCTGGGAGGTTTCCAGCTGACGCCCGAATTCAGATTTGTAGTTGTTGAGGGGCCAATCGGGGTAGGCAAAACAACGCTATGTACTCTTCTTGCTTCCCAGTGGGGTGGTGGTGCAGTGCTGGAGGAAGTTGAGGAGAATCCCTTCCTCTCGCGATTCTATAAGAAAAGAGAAGCATGGGCATTCCAGACGCAGTTATTCTTTATGTTGAGCAGGTATAAACAGCAGAAAAAACTGATTCAGCTCGATTTGTTTCAGAAGATGATTGTTGCTGACTACATGTTCGCGAAAGACAGGATATTCGCTTCAATCAACCTGAGTGATGACGAATTCGCGCTCTATGAGAAACTATCCCTCATCCTTTCTGAAGAAATTCCGCAGCCGGATCTGGTCATTTATCTCCAGGGATCCTGCGATTCACTTCTTCGGAGAATTTCGGGAAGAGGAAGGTCTTTTGAAACAGATATCAGTCAGTCATACCTTACGAAACTAACGGATGCTTACAATGATTACTTCTTCAGAGCCCGAATCCACCCGACCCTTGTCGTAAACACCGATCATGCGGATTTCAGACAGAACAGTGAGGATTTCCATGGTCTCCTTGAAGCTGTCAGAAATTTCTCCGGGGGAATTCAGAGTTACGTTCCCCGGCTTGGCACCCGCAAATGAGCAGAATTCCGGTTCTCACAACAGTGGGGGAAGTGCGGAAAACAGTAGGTGAATGGCGATGCAGCGGCAGAACCATTGGTTTTGTACCTACAATGGGAGCGCTTCACCCTGGGCATCTGAGCCTTGTCTCCCTGGCTCTTGAACATGCTGACAGAGTCATTGTCTCAATATATGTAAATCCGGCTCAATTCGGACCGGATGAGGATTATGAATCATATCCGCGGACATTCAGGGATGACATTGACAAACTTGAGAAAGTTGGCGCTAATGCAGTCTTCCTTCCCGAAAAGGACACAATTTATCCGGAAGGATTTTCGACTTCCGTACATGTATGCAATCTGACCGATACTTTATGCGGGAAGTACAGACCCGGACATTTTGATGGAGTGGCAACGGTATGTGCAGTATTCTTTGGAATTGTACAGCCGGACATAGCGGTATTCGGAAAGAAGGATGCACAGCAGCTGGCTGTGATTAAGCGAATGGTTCTTGACCAGAGATTTGCTATAAAGATTATTGGAGCTGACATCTACAGAGAGCGCGATGGTCTGGCCATGAGCTCCCGAAACAGGTATCTTCGACCCATCGAAAGAATGCAGGCGACAGCCCTGTTCAGAGGGCTTTCCAGAGCTGCTGAACTTGCCTGTAAGGGTGAGAGGGATGCTGGTATACTCTGTGAAGTTGCGCGGCAAGTTATTGAAAAATCCCCCCTCGCCGTTATTCAGTATCTGGAGATAGTGGATCAGGATACAATGAAATCTGTTGAAAAACTTGATGGTCCAGGGCTTCTTGCTGTTTCGGCTTATTTCGGAAAGACTCGTCTTATTGACAACATTGTTCTTGATCCTGATGCAAGTTATAAGGAGGACTGACCGTGCAAAGGTGCTTTCTAGGATCGAAGCTTCACAGAATGGTTATTACTGAAGCTGACCTTGATTACATAGGATCCATAACAATTGATAGGGAATTGCTTGACATATCAGGGATTCTGCCTGGTGAAAGAGTACAGGTTGCCGATCTATCCACCGGTGCCAGGTTTGAGACCTATGTTCTTGAAGGTCCTCGTGGAAGTGGTATGATCTGCATTAATGGAGCCGCCGCAAGACTTGTCAATCAAGGTGACAGAGCGATCATTCTGCAGTACGTATGGATTGATGGTGACGAGACTCCTCCCCGACCAAGGGTTGTGGTTGCTGATGATAGAAATCTCAATCCTGAATTGCTTGATTTATGACACTCTGCGTCATTCTGGCGGCGGGTCAGGGCAAAAGAATGAAATCACCTCTTCCTAAAGTTGTGCATCCCGTACTCGGGGTTCCAATGATCATTCGCGTAGTACACCAGGCAATTAAAGCCGGTTTTGATGAGCCGGTCGTAATTGGCGGTCATGGCAGAGATGGTGTTATACCGCTTCTTGAGAATGAAGGCATTCCTTGGGCTGTAAAGGAAGAACAGCTTGGTACAGCCCATGCCCTATCGTGCGGAGTTAAAGATCTTATCGCAGATGACGTTACTGTTCTGCTCGGAGATGTTCCCCTGCTCAGAAGTCGTACAATTACCGAGTTGGTGGAAGCGCGCCGGAAAGCTGATGCTTCCGTCGCTGTTCTCACTGCTTTTCCACCTGATCCATCGGGATATGGCAGGATAGTCCGAAAAGGGAATATTCTCTCTGAAATTGTTGAAGAAAGAGATACAACACCTGAGCAGCAGGAAATTGGAGAAATCAATACCGGTATCATGTCTTTTGATGGTTCTATTCTACCGCTTCTTCTTGAAGGAATTACCACAGACAATGACCAGAGTGAGTATTACCTGACTGACGCGATTACTATAGCCCGTAAAATGGAAAAACCTTGCATAGCAGTCGTTGCCGATGACTGGAAGGAAGTTGCGGGAATAAACGATCGCATCCAGCTTGCGGAAGCAACCGGTAATTTACGTCGACGGGTAGTTAACGAACATCTCAGACATGGAGTGATTATTCCAGATCCGGATAATGTGTGGATTGAGGGATCCGTTACTATTGGAGAAAATGTTTACATTGGAAGATCCTGCAGACTTTCAGGAAAGACACTGCTTGGAGATGGATGCGTATTAGGAGATGGATGTGTGATAATCGATTCTGTTCTCCCGGCTGGAACAGTACTGGATCCATTCACTGTTAAAGGGTGGAGTGGAAACCAGTGAAAAGACTGCTGGCGCCCTGGAGAAATTCTTATGTGAGTAATCCAAATCCCGATGAGGAGTGTATCCTGTGCAAAATCGGTGTTGAAACGGATAGAGACAGAGAAAATTATGTTCTTTTTCGCACAGACGGATTCTATATAGTGTTGAACAGATTCCCTTACATCAACGGTCACCTGATGATTGTTCCACTCAGACATGCCGGAGATCTTTCCAGTCTTCAGGAATCAGAACTTGATACAATGATTCGGCTCATTGTCAAATGTGAGAAAGCTCTCGCTGAGGGAATGAACTGTATGGGTATGAATGGCGGCTGGAATCTCGGAAGTTGTGCCGGCGCAGGTGTTAAGGGACATATTCATTTTCATATGCTTCCAAGGTGGTCCGGTGACGCGAATTTCATGACAGCTATATCGGAAACCAGAGTGATATCATCATCGCTTGAAGACAGCTATAAAAGACTGAAACCCTTTTTCGAGAAGGATTCGATCAGTGTCTTCTGATAGAAAATTTCCATGGAGATGGGTGATAGGAGGATTTGCCCTTGCGGTAATCTCCCTTACGATTCTAATCCCTCCCCCTGGTATACCCTCCGAAAACAATGAAGAGGAAACATCAGGTGAACCGGAATCTATCTCTGAACCCGATAATGCTGCTGTTTTGATTACACCAGATACAATAAAAGTACTTGTTCTGAATGGAACAGAGATTGACGGGCTGGCCGGCAGGACTCAGAGGGAGCTGCTGAGGGCATCCACTGATTCCATTGTAATTCTAGCCCCCTACGATCCGTCCGACACTGATTTTAAACCATATGAGGAGACCATCCTCATTTCTCAACTGCCTGATCTCTCTGCTGCAAAAGTAGTTGCAAATATTCTTGGAGTGCA
>JAUWJE010000092.1 GCA_030607835.1 Candidatus Fermentibacterota bacterium
ACACTTGCTCATGCTCATTTCATTATGGAGAATTATGACGAAGCTCTTTCGATGCTTGATTCTGCGATAATGATAGAGGGTCTGTCGAACGATGCAATGGGAAATGCTTACTATACGAAGTTTGCCTGCTACAGCAGGAAAGAAATGGATGAGGAAGCTGCGGAAGCTCTAGAAACAGCTCTTGCATTCGATCCGGATAATGCCCGGTACTGGGAACTTCTGGCAAGCACATACAGCAGACTTGGCCGTAGAAATGATGCCATCAATGCGATGCAGAAAGCAGAGGATCTTGGCTTAGAATAGCGTTATACAGCTGTTCACGTACTTGAATTGAATAATATTGGGGAGGGATAATTCCCTCCCCTTTATTTTTATGAAACCGGGATTAAAACCCGGAGATCTCCACAAGCAGCTGATCTTTCTTCACAGTATCGTCTTTTGAGACATGTATCTTACTGACAATCCCTTTGATGTTCGAGCAGATCTCATTGTGCATTTTCATCGCTTCAAGAAGCAGCAGTATACTTCCTGGCTCAACTGTATCTCCTTCAGATACAAGAATGTCAACAATTCCTCCAGGGATGAAAGCTCTGACTTCCGAAGGATCAGGCGCTCCCTCAAATGCTTCAAGTGCTCCATCGGGAATTTCCGTTGAATATTCAGTACCATCGATATTTAGTTTTCCGAGTTTACTTTCCATGAAATTCCCTCTCCTCTACAGAGGGATGTTGCCATGTTTATGGCCTACTTTGAAGGAATCCGCAACAGATAAAGCTTTGATAAAGGTGTCTCTGGTCATGCTTGATCTTATGATAGTATCAACGTAGCCTTTCTTAGCGGCAACGTAGGGATTTGAAAACTTCTCTTCGTATTCCCTCACTTTTTCCTGCCTGCAAGCTTCCGGATCGTCAGCCTCAGCTATCTCCCTGCGGAAAATTATGTTTGCGGCTCCTTCAGGGCCCATGACCGCTATTTCTCCGGATGGCCAGGAGGCAACAAATGTTGCTCCGAGATGCCTGCTGCACATGGCTATGTAAGCGCCGCCATATGCCTTTCTCATTATCAGGGTCATTTTTGGAACCGTAGCCTCACTGTATGCGTAGAGTAGTTTTGCTCCATGTCTGATAACACCCGCATGTTCCTGGTCTATTCCGGGGAGATATCCGGGAGTATCAACCATTGTAAGCAACGGGATGTTGAAAGAATCACAGAACCTGATGAATCTTGCCGCTTTATCGGAAGCATTTACATCGAGAACCCCCGCAAGAACTCTTGGCTGGTTGGCAATTATTCCGATCGATTTTCCGTCAAGCCTTGCGAATCCTACAACGATATTCCTTGCCCAGTGTTCGTGGACCTCAAGGAAATCTGAAGCGTCAACTATTCCCCGGATAATATCTCTGACACTGTACGCCTGTTTTCTGTCGTCAGGAATCACATCATCTCCAAGTGGATTGACTGGGGGAACTGTTCTATATACAGGAGGCTTCTCATTCGAGTTCGATGGAAGGAATGACAGCAGTTTTTTCAGAGTATCAAAAGCTTCCACTTCACTTTCAGCGTAGAAATGCGCATTGCCTGTAATAGAAGTCTGGGTAACAGCACCGCCAAGTTCTTCCTGCGTGACTTCTTCTCCAAGGACTGTTTTTATCACCTGAGGACCTGTAATGAACATGTTGGATATTTTATTGACCACGAAAACAAAATCGGTAAGAGCCGGTGAATAGACCGCTCCTCCGGCACAGGGTCCGAGTATTACGGAAATCTGAGGTATGATTCCACTCAAACGAGTATTCCGATAGAAGATTTCACCATATCCACAGAGGGATTCCACACCCTCCTGAATCCTTGCGCCACCAGAATCATTGATTCCGATAAGTGGTATGTGAGCCTCCGCTGCAGTATCCATAACTTTTGTAATTTTCTTGGCATGGGCTCTGCCGAGGGATCCTCCGGCCACTGTGAAATCCTGAGCGAAGACAGCAACAGATCGGTTACTGATTTTCCCGAATCCTGTAATAACACCATCTCCTGCGAGATCTTTCCGGTCCATTCCGAAATCTTTCACCGAATGCTCAACAAACAGGTCCGTTTCGAGAAATGAGTCAGGGTCGAGCAGTAGATCTTCAATTCGTTCTCTCGCTGTATGTTTCCCTTTCTTTTTCTGTTTTTCAATAGCTATTTCACCGCCACCTTTCAGCTTACCTGAAAGACGAGCGAGAAAATCATTAACTGATTTCATAATTGACATTGTCAGATCTCCTCATGCATCTATTGCCGGGCAGAGAATTCAGTACAAGCTTTCAGAAGTATGAGAATTCTCCCGGTTTAGATATTTCAAAAAAGGACATTTACTCTTTACTAAATTGATCCAGCCACAGGTATAAGATAATTCAGATATGTCATTGTGTGGTAGTCTGGAATTATTAACCCGGACTGGAATACAGAGCAGTTATTTACCAGGACAATGTGCTGTCACACGGTGGTGCTTCAAGGATGGACAGAGCTGGAATACTCTCTGGAATGTTGTTCTCCCATTGCAGTCCGGCAAGCAGTCTGATTGTGGAGAACATTCCACTTGCAGTCAATCCAAACGGAGTTGTTCCATTGATTTGCTCTCCTGCAAACACTACCCAGCCACGGTATTCAGCAGTTGCAGGTAACGAATACAGTATTACTGTGTGCCGCGAGAGAATTTCAGAGTCTGTCCAGTAATTAGCAATCTGCAGCACTGTTGTGATTTTGGAATACTCCAGATTGATAAAAGTAAGATCCGGTTTGTACAAATTTATGAGTCTGAGGAAAATCTTTTGCTGTTCCAGGGGATTTGTCCACAATGAGTCTTCATATTCTTCTATCAATCCTGAAGGAATGGAGACAGTATTTCCTGTTTTATCGGTCCATATCTGGATATGATCCTGATTCAGATCATAATGGAGATACATGTCGCTGATCACGCTCAGCAACATGTCATTTTCCACGGCTTCCAGAATGAGCTCCATCTCTATAGACTGAATTATTCCCGGCTCTTCCTGCATCAGCATCGCTCCCGAAACATGATCTCCTCTTAGCGCGATAGTCCATGGAAGATCCGGTGAGGGGGCCAGGTTCCTAAAATTCAGAATAACAATTGGAGAATACTCCGGTTCCGAGGTCATATCCACAAGCGGCTCACTATCTTTACATCCGATAATGAGAAACGCTGACAGGAGAAGAAACAGATATCTGGTCAATTGCGCCTCCAGAATTTATTTATTTTTGATACTTATTCAAATATAACTCCTGTATTCAGCGGGAAGCATGTTTTGTTTATAGAAATCCACCATATTCGAGGTTGCAGAGCCATGAATTCCTCAACATAGTCGAGCCTTGGAGGTTCATAGAAGTGAAGATTACTTTCTTCGGAGCAGCACGTGCTGTAACCGGTTCGAAGCATTTGCTGGAAATTGCTGGAAAGAAAATACTGCTTGATTGCGGTTTTCACCAGGGACATCGCATTGAAAGTGAAGAACTTAACAGAAATTTCCCCTTTAATCCGTCTGAGCTGGATGCTATAATTCTTTCACATGCGCATATAGATCATGCGGGTAACCTTCCAAGTGTTGTAAAGAAGGGTTTCGGAGGTTTGATAACCAGTACTTTTGCCACGAGAGATCTCGCTGCAATCATGCTTCCAGACAGTGCTCATATACAGAAGTACGATACCCAGTATCTGAACAAGAAGAGAAAGAAAAAGGACCTTCCACCCATTGAACCTTTGTATGACATGGAAGATGTGACGCGTACTCTGGAGCATTTCATGTCCATTCCCTACAACAGACCATTTGAAATATTCAACGGGATAACTTTACGTTTTATCGAGGCGGGACACATCCTGGGTTCTGCACAGATTGAACTTACTATCCAGGAAAACGGTCGTAAGCAAGTTCTTCTGTATTCAGGAGATCTCGGTCGACCGGGCCGACCGATACTTAGAGATCCGAACATGAATGTAAAAGCGGATATACTTATGATGGAGAGTACTTACGGTGGAAGGAACCACGAAGAAACGGAAGAAGCTCTGACTCGATTTCGGGATATAATAAACAGAACATTCAAACTTGGTGGAAAAGTGATTATTCCATCTTTCAGTGTTGGCAGGACACAGGAAGTGCTTTACTATATCCACGAGTTAGTAGCGCGCAATGAAATGCCGGATATGCCGGTATTTGTTGATTCACCTCTTTCTTTCGATGCAACAGAGATATACAAGATTCATCAGGAGTGTTTCGATACCCACATGCGTGAGTATCTTAACAGTGGCCAAAGTCCATTTCAGTTTGAAGGTCTTCGTTTCATACAGAGCGTTGGGGAATCAAAAGCGCTCAATCTGGATTCAAGACCGATGGTGATAATATCGGCTTCCGGAATGTGTGAGAATGGAAGAATTCTGCATCATCTGAAGAACAATATTGAGAGTAAGATAAACACTGTGCTGATCGTAGGATTCATGGCCCAGCACACTCTGGGACGAAGACTTCTTGATGGAGTCAAACAGGTTAAGATCTTCGGAGAAGAGTACACCATGAGAGCTGGTCTTGAAGTGATTAACGGATTTTCCGCTCATGCTGATTCCGACGCCCTGGTTGACTATGCTGAAAATGTCGGTAAAGATGCGAAAGACATATTTCTTGTTCACGGTGAACTTGACCAGAGCGAGGTTCTTGCCAGACGAATCTTCGAGAGAATTGACATTGAACCTGTCATTCCCTCGATGGGAGAAACTTATGAAATACAATAACATGCGGATCTTCTGGAACAATATACGCAGTATCAGAATACATCGGTTGTTGATTATGAACAGCAAACAGGAGACATAATGACCGTATTTACCTGCATTCTTCTTGTACTCTCGGGAAGCTTCCCGGATTTTATTCCCCCACCCACGGGAACGGGAGATGAGATCCTGCCCCTTACTCCCAGAGCTTTTGGAATGGGAGGAGTCTGTGCTGGCGTTCCTGATTCAACCAGCTTTTCAATGCTTAATCCTGCTGCTTCAGCATGGTCTTTAAACAGTGGTGTCTGTTTTGGTGGAAGATACAGTGAAGGTGATGTGCCTGCCTGGGATAACAGCTTAGGGTTTCCTCTCATATCAGCCATAGTTCCTCTTCCCGGACGAATTGTGGTTACTGCAGCTATTGATGGAAAAAGTAGACTTAACACCGCTGAAGAGATAATCTTAGATGACTTTACAGGAGACCTGTCCTGGGCAGGCGGGCGCGTTGAGTCCTATGCTGGATTGTCGGGCAGAGCTGCTGACTGGCTAGCGTTCTCTTTTGGTGGACGTTGTACTTTCGGGAGTATTGTTTCGGACGTAACACTGATTCCTGATGCTCCAGATTACCCGACGAAAGAAATCGAATACAGGGATGATGTTAGCTTCAGACAGGCCTGGGGCGGAGTATTTGGTCTTTTCGTTAATGCAGATCGTTTTGGACTGGGATTCTCCATTTCAACTGACAGAAAAGGCATACTTGATATTCACCGAGATTACGTTTATTACGATCCCGATAGTTCAAGTCAGATGTATACAATTCCAGGTGAATTAAGCGCTGGAATTTCTTTCAGACCATTAGATCGGTTGCTTATTGGTCTTGATATCTTCTCCAGAAAATCACTCGATGTATTAGATTCCCACACGGATTCGGGTACAATTATCTCAGCTGGATCAGAAGTGTACATTGGAAGCGGATTGATTGCTCGAACCGGTTACAGCCATATGAATGGGCTGTGGAGGGATGGCGCCGACAGATTCACCGTTGGCGCTGGATTGGTTTTCGGAAATGGTTCAGCAGGAATAGACTTATCCACAGGATACCAGTTCTGGAGAAATATTCAGGATGAGTTCCAGAAGGAAACTGTAATATTCATTTCATTATGGGCTACTGAGAAATGGCTGGGAGAATAGGTTCCCCTGACAGAATAGTCGCGATAGTACCGGCCAGGTACTGTTCTGTGAGACTTCCCGGCAAGCCCCTTGCCGATGTTGCCGGTGTTCCACTTATCAATAGAGTTCTTCAGGGGCTGAATGGTTCTGTAGATAGAATTGTTGTAGCCACCGATGATAATCGCATTATAGATTCTGTTAGAAAGAGCGGATTTGAAGCAATTCTGACTGGAGATGCTGATACCGGCACGCAGAGAGTATTCATGGCATGGGAATCACTAGGCTGTCCGGGGGAGTGGATTATTAACGTTCAGGGAGATGAGCCACTTGTGAACTCCAGCTGGATCAAAGCGCTCACTTCCGTTCATCCCGAGGATGACCAAGTAATAACGCTCGCCAGACGAGTGTCAGCCGTTCAGGCTCAATCCCCTGATTCCGTGAAAGTGGTTACTGATTGTAATGGGGATGCAATGTATTTTTCACGGTATCCTGTTCCGCACGGCGCTGAAGAACTACTGGAGCACATTGGAGTTTATTGTTTCAGCCCCGCTTCACTTCAGCATTGTATCAGCGTGGGCAGTACTCTCCTTTCCAGAACAGAGCGCCTTGAGCAACTGGCCTGGCTTGAAAACGGAATCAGAGTTAGGGTTATTGATGGAGATTTTGAGGGATTAGGTGTGGATACACCGGATGATCTTGAAAGGGCGGTGGAATATTTCGCACGAAAGCAAAGAAGATAAAACTCCATTTTTTATTATTGGTCCGTGCAGCCTTGAATCCAGAGACATTTCACTCAAGGTAGCCGAGTTTGTACAGAAATTGGTTGATTCAGTTCATCCTCGACCGGAATGGGTTTTCAAAGGTTCGTTTCTAAAGGATAACAGAACAAGTCTTGATTCCTATAGAGGACCAGGACTCATCAAGGGATTGCGCATTCTTGAGGAGATCTCCGATACATTCGGTGTTCGAACACTGACTGATATACATAACCAGCAACAAATTGCATCTGTTGCTCAGGTTGTTTCTATACTTCAGGTCCCAGCTTTTCTCTGCAGGCAGACATCCATTCTGGAGGCCGTGGGAGAATACGGAAATCCTGTGAATATCAAGAAGGGTCAGTTTATGGACCCTCTGAATATGAGGGGTGCGGTAGACAAGGTTCGTTCATCTGGTTGTGATGAAGTCTGGCTCACAGAGAGAGGTACCTTTTTCGGATATGGTGATCTGGTCGTTGATTTCCGATCTCTTTCCGTGATGAGAGAGTTCGCGGATAAAGTAATTCTTGATGTTACTCATTCCCTTCAGCTTCCAGGTGCT
>JAUWJE010000090.1 GCA_030607835.1 Candidatus Fermentibacterota bacterium
CAAGAGAACTGGTACTGTCCCAGGCCGGGAAACTCGCGGATGCCGGGTTCAAGGAAATTCTGCTGACAGGAGTTGATCTTGTCAGGTACGGAAATGACCTGTATGGAGACGATTATGACTTGATACAGCTGGTTCGTGATCTCCTTTCAATCGGAGGGTTTCGTGTTCGACTGAGCTCCATGGAACCAATTGGATTATCGAGTAACATGCTTGCTGGTTTAGCTTTGCCAGGTGTCTGCAGGCACATGCATATCCCCATTCAAAGCGGCTCAGATAGAGTTCTGAGGCGAATGGGAAGATTGTATTCAAAACAGGATATTATCGGGCTTCTTGATAAATGCATGGAACTGTTTCCAGGACTTGCTCTTGGAGCAGATATCATTGTAGGATTTCCCGGAGAGACTTTCGAGGATTTTCAAGATACTGTTGATCTTATATCACATCCTGCAGTAACCTATCTTCATGTATTTCCATTTTCTGCAAGACCGGGAACTCCCGCTGCTTCGTATACTGATGATATGATCCATACCGAGACAATTACAGAAAGAGCCGTTTACCTCCGATCGTATTCTGATGAAATCAGACGCAAATTCAGAAATACTCAGATTGGGAAGAACGCTCTAGTACTGGTTGAAGGCAGGCATGATGAGAATTCAGGAAGGCTTATAGGTATGACAGATAATTATATACCGGTATTGACTCCTGATGGCAGCAGGGAGGGGGAGCTGGTTTCGATGACAATAGAGGATGATAATATCTCCTGGGATACCAGATAGCATGGGTGATCCTGCTGGATTTCTTATAGGTATAACCGGTAATAGCGGCTGCGGTCAGACTACAGCTGCAAAATATTTAAATGAAGAGTGTTCCGGAATATGTTCGCTTGATCTGGTTGGTCACAGACTGCTTAACCGTCAATATGTTATTTCCGAACTGGCTGAAGCCTTCTCAAGACCTGAATTCAATCATCTGGACGGAGAGAGTATCCGGACTGAGCTGAGAAAGATCGTACTCAATGATACGGAAGCTTATGCGATACTGAATGCAGTTCTTCATCCAAGAATGATCGGGTGGGCTGTACAGTGCGCTCAAACTCTCAGAAAACTGAAAGGCATATGGATTCTTGAGGGAGCGCTCATCTGTGAGCTTAGAATTAATGATCTGCTTGATTATCTGATTGTTGTAGAGGATTCAGAACACAGATGCATAAGTCGTGTTGCAGCAAGGGATAACATCTCATTTGAAGATGCGGCGAAGAGGTGGAAAGTACAATTACCAATTGAGAACAAATCAAAAATGGCTGACGCGGTTGTAGACAACTCAGGGGAACTGGATAACCTGAAGCAACAGATTCTTACTATATTTCGTTGTATTAAGAAAAACATAATGAACTGATCTGAAAGCGAGTAAATAATGGCGCACAGAACGAGAAAGAGACTGACAAAAACAGAGCTGAAGAAAGATCCCATAAATGATGGCATTGTAAATAGTATTACCTATTTACAGGAGCACATCAAGCAATTCATTATCGGCGCGGTGATCCTTGTCGTGCTTGTGCTTGTTGTTCAATCAGTTTCACAAAGCGCTGATAGACAGTCAGATGAAGCGTTCGCACAATACTATCTTGCAGGACAATTTTATGACATGGGAATGAACAGTTTCCGCTATGGTCAGTTTGAAATGGCTATAGGTCAACTTCAAACCGCGCGACAGATTGCCAGTAACAATTTCAGAGCGTACCCGGGAAGGATCTCCGGGAAAAGATCAGCGATTCTTGCCGCTAAAATTGGTATAATACTCAGTATGGATAGTGAAGTAATTCCTGCGCTGCAATCATTCATTGCTTCTAGTCCCGGTATTGATCTTGAAAATTCCGCCCGTCTACACCTGGCAATTGCTCTTGAAAACAGGGGTGGAGAGAACGACCTTATCATCGCTCATGAACTGTTCTCAGAGCTCCTCGAAATTACTCCTGCAAATTCACAACTTGCCTGGGAATCCAATTATGGGATTTCACGGATTCTCTTCCTAAACAGAGAATATGAAGCTTCCCGGCAATATCTGCAGTCAGCACTTGAGATTTCCCAGGATACAACGGATTTCATGTACTACCAGCTTTCTCGACTGGATATTCTGACAGAAGACTAAGACTCCGCTCAGGGTAGAATATAGGCTTAATTCCGTTCAGTAGGGTAGAAGATAATTGATGATATTATTTCAAAAGGATGCTTCATTTCCGTTCAGTAGGGTAGAAGATAATTGATGATATTATGTACAGTCATAAGAAGCATGATTAATTTCTATACATATGACTTTACATAATATCCCTTATCGGACGTCGTATATACACTAAATAGCAAAAGAATCGCTAAAAATAGACCATATTGCTGAATATCCTGAAGTTAGTCTGATAAGGTGAAATAGTGCCTGTCACTACTTAGTTAGGTTTAAGGATTTTTTTGATCCTAAGAAGCAGTGTTTCCTTGTGCAGCGGTTTTCTAATGTAATCCTCAGCGCCTAATTCGTATCCTTTAACCTCATCTTCGACTTTATCCCTTGCTGTGAGTATGACAACCGGGGTTTCGATTCCTTTGTTTATGATAATCTCAAGCAGCTTGAATCCGTTCAGATTGGGCATATCGACGTCTGAAATGATAAGATCGAATTCCTGCTTGCTGAGTATGACAATGGCATCAATCCCGTCACCTGTCGAGGTTACTTCGTATCCGTTGGCAGACAGGATAAAGGATACGAATCTGCATAGATCCGGATCATCATCGACAACCAGGATTCTTGCTCCAGTTGAAGCCCTCCCTCCTGTTCGCTTCTCAATAACATCTCTATCCTGTTTCTCGAACGGCAGGGATTCAACTTCTTCGAAATCCGTTGAGATTTCAGTATCAGTATGAACTGGAGAGGATGCTGTTATTTTCCTCCTGATAGAGCCTGTAAGCCTTTTTTCCTCAAGAAGAATAAGATGATATATATCACCATAGCAGATAGTGAAATCCCTCAGTTTATCAAATGCATGATCACTCATAAGATATTGTCCGATATCATGAAATTGCTGCCGCATAGCCGATACTGATTCACCGCTTCTGACAATTTCTATCACTTCTGGATTGAATTGAAGCAGTTCGAATATTCCCTGACGACCTTTATATCCTCTATTATTACACTTCGGGCATCCGGTGGGATCAGCTACTTTATCGGGAATATTATCCGTAAACAAGCTGAGCATTTCTGCTTCCTCAGGTTTAATTGATCTTATTTTCCTGCAATCTGGACACAGACGCTTAAAGAGCCGTTGAGCCGCAATAAGAAGAACAGAATCAGCCAGGTCAGCTCTTGTAACTCCAAGACGCTCAAGTCTTCCTATAGAAGTTGTCGTATTGGCCGAATGAAGTGTGCCAAATGTCATATGTCCTGTGCTTGTAAGATCCATAACTGTTTTAGCTGTAAATGGATCTCTGATCTCACCCAGAAAGATGATATCAGGATCCTGCCTTACTGCGGACTTGAGGAGCGCTTCGAAGGTAACACCGGCTTTCACATTAACTTCCTGTTGATTGGCATATGCGATTATGTATTCAACGGGATCCTCGATGGTCATCAGGCTGCGGTTTTTGATATCGATATTGGATATAAGACTGTAGAGAGTTGTACTTTTACCTGAACCGGTTGGACCTACAACAATAATTGCTCCTGTATGTTGCTGAGAGGCCTCATACATTGTTTCAGCCTGAGTATCCGTCATACCAAGCTCAATCAGTTCCATCGGCTTGGCATCCATGTCCAGCAGACGAATGATTAAACTTTCCCCATAAGGTGTGGATGTAGTAGCAAGCCGGATTTTGAAGAACTTTCCTCCGAGTCTAGCTTCCACAGCTCCATCCTGGGGTTTTCGCCTTTCAGCGATATCCATATTTGCCAGGACTTTGAATCGACTGAGAAGAGTTTTCCCGGTTTTTGGTTTGAGTGTGAATTTTTCAATCATATCACCATCGATACGATATCTGACAAGTACTTTATCGGCTTTCGGCTCCATATGAATATCACTTGCTTTTTCTTTAGCAGCAGTGTACATGACCTTGTCTGCTATATACTTTATGGGAGAGGTGTTAATGTCATCCTTATCAGGCTCTTCCACTATTTCCAGTATACCGCTCTTTCTTACCTTTGATATAGTGTTTTCATCTTTATACGAATTGTTTCCATCCTCAATACTTGAGGATAAAACTTCAACTTCCTGATCTTTCGGAGTATATGTTTTCAAGAGGGCAAGAATGCTGTCTGGCTGGGCAATTCCAATTCGGGGTTCTTTCCCTTGAGCGATCATGTCAATCGTATCCCTGAGCTGAAGGTTGAAAGGGTTACTTAGAACGTACGTAGTCTCCCCATCAGAATCCCGTATGGCAAGAACGAGTTTTGACCTGCTGAAGGGAGCCGGAAATACCTCTGTAAGTATGTTTTCAGGATCAATATACGGAAAATACTCGAATTGAAAATATTCAGCTGTATATCGAGCAAGAGTCTCTGCATCAACTCCAATATCTTCTACGGATTCGTATAGAGATAATCGATCTAGCAACTGAATTCCGCTCATAGCTTTGTCATCAAGATTCAGAGAATCCTTGAGGTGTTCAATGAAATCAACATACTCTGATGATAACAGATCCATAGTGGTTTGTTCTCCGGTTGTGAAGACTTTTGACCAGTGAGCTTTGGTCTCCAGGTGAAGTTTTATACTGTTGAGGAATTTAGGTGCATTCGCAAGAGGGCAGATAACACTGTCTACAACACCTGCCGGTCTGGCGGGAATTCTAGAATCGATCAGATCATCTGTCTCGAATGTTACCACTATGGGAATACAGGCTGTTTCAGGATTATCCTGAAGTATGGAAGTGAATTGAGATACACTCATTCCGGACATTCGGTAAGGAGCAATTATCAGATCCGGTTGCTTCAGGGAAGCGATTTCAAGACCTGTTCGACCTCCCGCAGAGTCACTTACTCTGCAATCAGAACTGCCCTGCAGCAATTCAACCAGCTGATTTCTCCTGGACTCGTTATCATCAACAATCAGCACAAGTGGCAGTATCTTCTGCTTCATCTTCCACCATTCATTGAATGAAAGAGGGTTCTATCTTTCAAGCTCCTCCATAAGGGCTGCAAAATCCTCTTCTGATTGTCTGATCCCGGTTTTGATTGCATTCACATCACCATCCGAGCATGACTCTTCAATGCTTCTCATTGTTTCCATCAGTGCTTTAGCGCCGATATTACCGGATGATCCCTTCAACGAATGCGCGCTGCTCCTGACGGTTTCAAAATCATCTTTCAGAGCCGCATTCTTCAATGATGTCATGAGTTCAGTAGCATTGTTCTTGAATAGTACAAGAATCTCTTTAATAAGATCCTGGTCATCCCCAAGTGATTCCATGAGAACTGACCTGTCATATACGGCTAATTCCTTTTCCATTTTTCCGGTTTTCTGTTCTGTTTTTGTAATTGATTCCCTGGAGAGTATTCTCTCAATTATCTCAACAAGTATTTTAGGATTAACAGGTTTGGAGATATAATCATCCATTCCAGCCTGAATGCACTTATCCCTGTCACCATCCATGGCGTGAGCAGTCATGGCTATGACAGGCACTTCATGATTCAGAACAGATGATTGCGGATCTCTGATGATGCTAGTTGCTTCAAGGCCATCCATTTCCGGCATCTGAATGTCCATTAATACAAGATCGTAAGTATTCTTTTCAAGTTCACGCACGGCTTCTACGCCGTTTTCAACAGGAACTGCGGAGTATCCGAATTTCTCGAGTAATTTTAAAGCTACTTTCTGATTTACCGGATTATCCTCTGCAAGCAGGATTCTGAATTCTTCTTTCTTCAATTCGGCTATAGAGTATTTTGTGATAATTCCCCTGGTCGCGCTCCGTGCAGCCTTCTGGCCGTTTATCTTGTGCATGCTGATCAGGCAATCCCGAAACTGGGACATTTTCACAGGTTTTGTTAAATAGGCGGAAAACCCCGCTTTCGACATCCTGGCGGCATCTCCACGCGCTGCAATAGATGTATACATTATCAACAGCAGTGTATCTTTAAGATCAGGATCATTTTTGATTTCCTGTCCCAGAGTTTCACCGTTCATATCCGGCATCTGCATGTCCAGAACGGCTATATCAAATGGATCATTATTCTTCAATGCTGTTTTCAGATGCTTCAGTGCTAAAGCGCCAGAGGGTGTTTCAAGGTGTCTGCAGCCCCAATTCTCCATCATACCGGCAAGGATATTTCTGTTTGTCTGATTATCATCAACGATAAGAACATTCATCGATCTGAGAAGTGATGATTCATCAACCATTTCTTCTTTGATGGCCTGTTCGGGTTTTCTGACTTTCATATCCGCCGTAAACCAGAAAGTAGAACCCTTCCCCGGTGCGCTTTCAACGCCTATTTCACCTCCAAGCAGATCTGCGATCTGCCTGGAGATGCTCAGACCCAGTCCCGTTCCTCCATATTTTCGCGTTGTCGAAGAATCTTCCTGTGTAAAAGGATCGAACAGTCTCTGGAGCCTGTGCTGTGGTATCCCAACTCCGGTATCGGTAATAGAGAATTCAAGGAGAATTCGTTTTTCAGTTTCTCTTACAACATCTACTGAAAGGACTATCTCCCCTTCTGAAGTGAACTTGATCGCGTTTCCAAGAAGATTTACAATTACCTGCCTTAATCTGCCCGGATCACCCTTTAGCAGTGATGGTACTTCAGAATCTATCTTCAGCAATAACTCGATTTTCTTTTCATATGTCTGGATTCCCGCCAGATCGGAAATATCTCCCAGCATTGAACGAAGATCGAAATCTATTTCTTCCAGTTCAAGTTTACCGGCTTCCATTTTGGAGAAATCCAGTATATCATTGATAATTGACATGAGTGATTGGGCACTTTGCTGTATCGTCTGGGTGAAATCCCTCTGTTCAGTATTCAGATCAGTTTCGAGCAGGAGTCCTGTCATGCCTATGACACCGTTCATGGGAGTTCTGATTTCATGACTCATGTTCGCGAGAAATGCGCCTTTGACAGTACTGGCCTTTGTTGCTTCCTCCTCAGCTTTTTTCTGCCTGGATATATCAACGAAAGCTTCAAGAAGGACGTTTTCGTTGTTCAGTTCAATCGGAATGACAGATTTTATAATGGGTATTCTTTCTTTATCTCTATTCAGTAGGAATCTCTCGGAATCATTCATTTCTTCGCCCAGGTCAAGAATAGGACATTTTCCAATTTCTGTAGGACATATGAAA
>JAUWJE010000116.1 GCA_030607835.1 Candidatus Fermentibacterota bacterium
TAAATACTGTGAACGCGCAACTATGATCGAAGCAGACCTGCTAAGCTCAAAATGATAGATAAACGAATACAGATAAACATTTTGTCAGACCATTCCCGGTGACTTAATTGAAAGATATCTGTCCCGTTCACTGAAAACGCATCCGCAGTAAGGCTGCCGATACATACCGTTTTCTCTGGATACACTTACTGAATCTTTATATAGATCTCTATAATCTCTATATATAAATTCCACTCCAGCCTTGTATGATGCCTTTCCCCCAGCTCTCTTTATCTGCTCCTGATTCTGATAAGGGCTGACGGACAAAGTTGTTGAGAATGCGTGTATTCCCATTTCATTCGCTTTTTCTGCTGTCGCTGAAAGCCTGTCTTCAAAGCATGCATAGCATCTGTTCTCTGCCTCAAGAAGCATTCTTATGTTCTCCTCCAGGGGATACGCTTCAACTGTCTCAAGAGGAATTCCTTCTGATTCAGAGTATGCAGTCAGGGTCTCCAGTCTTCTCTGTCTTTCTTGGAACGGATGAATATTCGGATTATAAAAGAAGGCTGTAACTCGGAATCCCTCCTGGGAGAGTGCCTTCTGAACAACAGTCAAACACGGAGCGCAGCATACATGCAGCAACAATGGAACGAAGTTAGTCACAATAGCAATTCTTCCTGACCCCTGTAATCAAGTCCGAGGTGCCTGCATGCTTTAGGAGTAGTCATTCTTCCCCTGCTTGTTCTGTTTAAGAATCCGGTTGAAAGAAGAAAAGGCTCCACTACATCAATGAGAGTATCCTGTTCCTCATTCAGGGTTGCAGCAAGAGCAGCGACACCAACCGGACCGCCTGTATACTGTTTTATGATCACCTGAAGATATCTTCTGTCCAGGCTATCCAGTCCGGCTTCATCTATACCATGAATATCCATTGCCTCAACCGCGACATCCTCGGTAATGGAATCCTTTTCCTCAACCTGCGCAAAATCGCGAACCCTCTTGAGAAGTCTGTTGGATATTCTGGGTGTTCCTCGGGACCGAAACGCAATTGTCTCAGCTCCTCCATCCGTGATATCAATCTTGAGAATAGTCGATGATCTTCGGACAATCTCAGCAAGCTCGCACGTAGTGTAGAATTGCATGTGGAGCGACAGGCCGAATCTGTCTCTCATTGGTCCGGTGATAAGCCCGGCCCTGGTAGTGGCGCCAACAATCGTAAATTCGGCCAGATCAAGTCTTACAGTCCGGGCATGAGGACCTGGATCAAGCACAATGTCTATTTCGAAATCTTCCATAGCCGGATACAGGTATTCTTCGACAATTCTTGGTAACCTGTGCATTTCATCGATGAACAGGATATCACCCTGTTGGAGATTGGTGAGTATTCCTACAAGATCAGCAGCTCTTTCGAGAGCTGGACCCGAAGCTGAAACAAAGCCTGCATTCATCTCATTTGCTACCACATGTGCGAGTGTTGTCTTTCCAAGTCCGGGAGGACCGTGAAACAGGATATGATCGAGAGGTTCACCTCTTCCGAGAGCAGCCTGAATTGCTATGGATAGTTTTTTCACTACAGCTTCCTGCCCGATATACTCGTTTAGATTCTTCGGTCGAAGAGAAGTAAGCGTGCTTTCGTCAATGCTCTCTGATCCGCCTGAAATAATGGACTCTCTGCTCACTTTCTGCTCCTGATTCTCATCGCACATTTAACCATGGACGGGGTATCCGCATCATCACCAAGTTCTTTTAAAGTCTTGGCTAGAAGAGTTTCAGCTTCAGAAGACGGAATACCAAGTTGTCGTAGCACAGCTCGGGCTTCATTCAGAGCAGCTGAACCAGGACTGACAGCAGAGAAGGAGCCATAGACTTTCTCCATCTGATCCTGAAGTCTGGCTACAATCTGCTTTGCTCTCTTGTTTCCTATTCCGGGAAGTGCTGTCAGATAAGCAAAATCCTCGGAAGCGATTGCACCCGCTATCTCTTCTGGGGGCCTTGCCAGCGCTTTTACAGCTGCCTTCACACCTACTCCTGAAACGGAGATGAACTGCTCAAAGAATTCTCTGTCCCTGATCTCAGGAAATCCCACAATAATGGGTACCATGCGGTTTCCTTCCATCTGAAAATGAAGGTATACAGGTATATCCAGCGTCTGTCCTACTGAAATTCTTCTCAGGAAAAATCCTGGAGTAAGGATCGCTAATACCACAGGACCTGTCCGGAGGTAGATGGTGGAATCACCCGTGTCTACTACTGTTCCTCTTATACTTTCTATCATACCTTTCACTTTCGTATGCAGCTATTGCAGCAGCAAGAGCATCAGTAACATCATCAGGCCGGATTATTTCAGATATACCCAGTAAGTGCCTGACCATGCCGGCAACCTGCTCCTTACTTGCCCTTCCTGTTCCGGTCACAAACTTCTTTATCGTTGTTGCAGCAAGTGGAACAATCCTCAGATTCCTCCTCTGTCCCGCAAGGCAAAGAACTCCTCTTGCATGCCCCATCTTGATAGCGGTGGCAGGATGTCTGTAGTGCGAGAATACCTCCTCCAGTCCCATTGCTTCCGGGTGATAGGAGTCAATGACCTCGATCAGGCCGGTGTAGAGTTCATCAAGCCTTGCAGGAAGTGGATCATCCGGTGACGATTTGATCGTCCCGGCATCAACTAATTCCGTCTTTCCTGACTCAAAACGAAGGACTCCGTAACCTGTTGTACCCAGTCCAGGATCTACACCAATATAAACTGGACAATTATCAGGGTTCAATTACTCTTCCCGAATCTCAAAATTTGTATGAACCGCCTGTACATCATCGCACTCTTCAAGTATCAGAAGCAGCTGAATTGCTTTCTCAGCTTCTTTGTCAGTAAGTCCGATCCAGTTATCTGGCTGCTTAGTGATCTCAGCGCTTTCTATCCTGATTCCGGACTTCACAAGAACTTCTTTCACATCAAACACATCGGATGGTGAGGTCATGGCAATGACGATGTCATCCTGCGTCTGAACATCCTCAAGACCTGCGTCAAGACCAGCTTCGAGAATCTGATCTTCCGTGTATTCAGTCCCGTCGATTGTTATCTGTCCCACTCTGTTGAACATGTACGCTACACTGTTCCTCGAACCCAGATGACCTCCATGCTTGGTTAGAATGTGTCTGATATCCGCCGCGGCTCTGTTCTTGTTATCGGTCAGCACTTCAATGATAATCGCAACTCCGCCAGGACCATAGGCTTCGTACGTGATCTCCTCGTAATTAATACCTTCAAGATCACCTGTTCCCCTCTTTATGGCCCGAGTAATGTTATCTGAAGGCATGTTGTGAGATTTTGCGGTTTCAACAGCTACCCTGAGCCTGGAGTTGGATTCAATATCTGCTCCGCCGTCCCTTGCGGCAACAGTTATTTCCTTAACCAGACGACTGAATATCTTACCTCTGGCAGCATCAGCTTTCTGTTTCTTATGTTTGATGCTGCTCCATTTATTATGTCCTGACATGCACATCTCCTGTCCGCATGATTTACAATAATTCCATCAAAGCTACTGCAACATTAGATATCTGATATGCTCCGGTCAAGAAGTAGATTCCAGTCACACATTATATCCACCCCGATTGAGAATATCATTTGCGTCTTCTACCGCTGTGAAAGGAATTTTTATGTCTGTGCCGTTTATCCGGAAAGCATGTTTTTTCGGCGTACATCCTATTGCGAGAACTTTTAAGGAATGAACTTCAATGTTAAGATCAATAAAAGCCAGATAGTCAGATCTCTGGACTTCAATCCCAACAGCAACACCTTCTGCAATTTTCGAAACATCTTCAAGGCCCACGCTACCACCGATAATCGGCGGGTATTTACCGAACTGCAGGAACTCCTGCAAGAATTCTTCCTCATGAAGCATAACGCCGGTTGACAGTACAAGACTTGTTGAAAATGCAGGAAAGATGATCAGCTCTCTTCTGGACTCTTTCGATGATTCAACGTGGTCGGGCTTTCCCTCTTGAAATTTTCTTTGACCGGCAATCGGTGTGGTTCTGGATTCCCCTCGCGAAATCCTCCTGAATATTTCAACGGTTGCATCGACCTTCCAGAAAGGCAGAAGAATTGTCCCGGAATCGTCAAAGCGGGTGAATTCAATCTCAACAGGAACGAGTTCATCACCATACACCTGGCATCTGCCGCATTCGTTGCAGAAAAAGACTATATCGGTTGAAAGCCCATCAAGATCATTCCCACAATTGGGACACCTTAGAACAGTAATACTCAAGAACTTACTCTGCATACCAGAACCTCTCGAAGTTAGACATAAGTTTCGCTCCCTTTCCTGCTGAGTTCACTGAGTATTTTCAACAGATGATGGGTTCCATAGGCGAGGGAGGCCACGATCAGAATTACAACAGGTATACAGCTCGATTGAGTTCCGGAAATCGTTCTGTAATTCAGTTTGCCGCTGAATACAAGATCAGTGAGAATCGGTAACAGTCCCGCCCAGAAAACTGCCATCGCAATTGTCAGGATTCTTTTGTCCTTTTTCGACAAGGGAAAGCGACCCCGCAGCACTTCGCCGGATCGTCCATCAACAACAACCTGAAAGGTCCTGCCGTCGAATCTGAAATCAGTTACCCATAGAGGGTAATAAACAAGCATTTCACGATGTCCGGAAACAAGAATGTACTCCCACCTTTCTTCAAGACCAAAACCGACACCGGATGCAAGTCTGCGAAAGTATCGCACTGTCTGTGCTTGTGCTTCAACAAGCGACACTATGGGGTCAACGAAGACACCCTCTCTGGAGGCTTCATTCTCAAGTACTTCCAGACCCTCCGGCAGCGTGTCACGCTGAATATCCAACCCCTGAATGGAAAGTTGTGAATCCGCTGAAAGCGCAGGTATCCCGAGCGGCTCCAGATCAGCTCCACTGATGTTAACACTTCCGGAAATCTGTATCTCCCGCTCAACCGCATCTGAACCGGTTCTTGACTTGATTTTTCTGGTTGAAGATAACGTGTATCCAGATGATCCCTGCCCCTCAGAACCGATGACAGGAATCTCAACTTCTCGGAAAACTGGTTCTACACCAAGCACATAACCGTTCGCCTGCGCGGTGCAATGCCAGAATGGAACATAGTACAGAGTTGGTCGGCTGACCTTTGCGTCATCTGTTGCATGCGGATTAATGCTCTGCAGCTTCCTCCGGATGGAGCGCAGCACATCAACACTCGATTTGCTTGACGGCAGAAAAAATTTCCCTGCAGCATTAGAGAGAAGAAGACTGCTTGAACAGCTGTGACAGACAGTATGCGTATCCCGCTCAGAAACGTTCAGAAGTCCGCTACAGGATGGACAGGTTAACGCAAAAGATACCTTCTTCACTACTTTCTCACCTTATTGAGATAGAATACACCCACGAGAACCAACAGGAAAATAACAGAGAACCAGGTTTGGGAAAGCCAGGATATACCAATGTTTTTAAGAAGCAGGAAAACAGGGATTGATACAGCCAATCCTGCAATGAGGATAAGAAAGAAGAGCTTTCGCAATTCCATCTCTTTGAGATCCGAATCATCCTGAACAGGAGATTCTCCCAGAAGCTGGCCTGATACGGCATCTACCAGCACTCCCTCATTGTATCCTTCCAGTTTGAGCATAACAATATAGAACGGATGAAACACAATTCTAACTGACTCTTCATCAATCAGATCCCTATCAAATGGAATGAACTCGCATGGTTCGGCTATACTCACCTCAAATATCCTTCTGTCTCCAGCAGGAGGAGAATAATCCTCCAGATCCTGCCATGGCTGACTGAAGCAGGATATCAGAGTCTTGCCCGTCAATGAGTGATCAACCTCATAGTATGGAAAGTACTTCTTCTCCAATGAAATAACCATTCCAGGCGGAAAGAGACGTTTTACATGTTCTTCGGCAACAGAAGGCATGACAATTTGAGGTGTATCAGCAGGTGGATCAACTACTATTCTTGCGTCGCAGTAAGGGCATCTGAGAAAGAAATCACTTTCGATTACAATGTGTTCTGCACCGCATTGTGTGCAGCTGATCTTCATTTCAGATATTATCTCCAGATACCTCTTTTTTCTTAAAATCTATGATCCAGACATATTTTCCAATATCATCAAATACATTATCTATTCTGAACGATTTATTAAGAAAAACAGTATTGGATCCGGATATTTCAGAAACATCTTCATCACTGTTCAGCAGAACGATAACAGCCTTATCCGAGGGTAATGAATCAAGTGATATTTCTGAATTGGACTTTAAAAGTTCTGAATCAATGACAAGTAGATTGAATCTATCGTCAGAGACAACCGTACTGAGGAATTCCTTATCAGGGTCATCAACTGTCATAACGGAGGCTGAACAGCCAAGGCTTTCAAATATAGTTACCAGGAGATCGGTTTCCATCCCGCTGTAACCTGCAATCGCAATCGATGGAATAACATCACTCGCTGTTTCTATTGAAATTCGATCAGCA
>JAUWJE010000311.1 GCA_030607835.1 Candidatus Fermentibacterota bacterium
CAGCCGGTACCCGTCTCCGGCGACGGCAGGCAGACGAGGAGTTGCTGCTATGGCGGGGACGCCGTCCGGGCAATTATCAGCCTCGTTGAGGAGCCGAAAGCAGCGGGAGAAATATTCAACATAGGAAGCGAGGAGTCAACTACCATAGAAAACCTCGCAGGGAAAGTGCTGAAGCTGACAGCCGGCAAATCAGAGATTGTTCACATCTCTTATGAAAAGGCATACGAAAAAGGATTTGAAGATATGCGGCACCGTGTTCCTGACACAAGCAGGATTCACAATCTGATAGGATACAAACCGCATTACAATCTGGACATGATTCTTAAAGAAGTAATAGAACATTTCAGGAAACAGTAGTAAGGACTTTGATAACCGTTCACGGTTACGAATTATTGTTCGAGCTTGTCGAGAACCTGTCTTCTCGATGCGCTTTCGCTTACTCGAAGAATAATCTGAGGTCTGACTGCCATGTGGAACTGGACCTATCTCTACATATTTCTCTTTTCGTTTCTTGTCTCGCTCCTGTTGGTACCGATTGCCAGGAAAATCGCCCTGAGAACCGGAATAGTTGACCATCCCGAAGCAAGGAAAATCCATCAGACGCCCAAACCGCTCCTCGGCGGAATAGCAATCTATCTCTCGTTTGTATTGACGATTGTCGTGCATATGGCAGTTGTCCACATCGTGGTCAGAAATCCGTCGCTGGCATCTATCCTGCCATCCGCAATAGTACAGCACTTCAAAGGCGCACCTCTTGTCTGGGGAAAACTGAGAGTTATACTGGCAGGAGGAACACTGATGCTGCTGATGGGTCTCCTTGATGATATTCATAACATCAGGTTCAGAATCAAACTCGCACTGCAGATAATCGCCGCTCTCCCCCTGATATGGGCCGGTGTGAGGATAACTCTTTTTATACCAAATGTGTACCTGAGCGGGCTCATTACCCTCATCTGGATAGTCGGAATTACCAACGCATTCAACCTGCTTGATAATATGGACGGGCTCTCAGCGGGGGTTGCCATCATAGCCTCAGTCGTTTTCTTCGTCACTGCCCTTCAGCAGAATCAGCTCTTCGTGGGCGCTATTCTCATTGCTTTCACCGGAAGTCTTGTAGGTTTTCTCCGGTACAACTTCCACCCGGCGAGCATATTTATGGGGGATATGGGAAGCCTCTTCATCGGATACACTCTCGGTTCATTAGCCCTGCTCAATACCTACTACTCGGCACAAAGTCCTACTCCTTTCCCTGTCATCATGCCCGTTTTGATTCTCGGAGTTCCGATATTCGACACGTTTTCCGTGATATGGCTCCGCCTGAGGCAAAGACAGTCCATCTTCAAGGCAGACCGGAGACATTTCTCTCACCGGCTGGTCAGTCTCGGGTTAACACAAAGACAGGCTGTCCTGCTCGTTTACCTGGTCACTTTTTGTGTGGGCATCAATGCAACTCTTCTGAGATATATCCATACGTGGGGAGTGGTCATAGTCATGGTGCAG
>JAUWJE010000234.1 GCA_030607835.1 Candidatus Fermentibacterota bacterium
GACAGTTAAAACGGATCTGGGTTCAGCGTGGATTTGAGCAGCAGATCACTTTATAGAATATATAAATGAGTAATACCGGAAACCGGGTCTTCCGGTTATTTCTGGGCCATTATGTCAGCGGCGCATACTTCCGGATTTGTATAGTGGGATTTACTGTTGACCTTTAGAATTCCATACCTGATAGCCTTTTCAGGACACCAGTGAATGCATGCGAAGCAATCGGCGCATTTGTCTCCGAACGATACATTATCATCATATACAGTAATATTATTCACTGGACATACTCGCTCGCAGATTCCGCAGTGCGTGCAATCTGATGTGACTCGCTTGCGTTCGGTTCCGAAAATTTTCCTGAGTACGAATGAACCTACTTTACCTTTCACTCCAAGCAGTGACGAGTCGCTTCCGGGCAACGTTACAGAGCGTTTTTCCAGAACCATTGAAGATATATTCTTCACAGTCAGAGGCATTAACGCATGCATTTCCGGCTGCTTTCTGAGCGGTGTCTTCAGTGCGATGCTGTTGTCCGGGAGGACTATTCCAAATCCTGCACTAAGTTTTGCGCCTTTTTCCGAGAGCAGTTCGTTTAAGGAGTGAAATGCCCTTCCTGGAGTAATACCGTAATGGATAACCGCAAAAACGAAAGCATCCTTTTTTATGGAAAGTTTTCTAGTGAAGTCCCTCACGATATCCGGTACATCCATGTAGTAGGTGGGAAAGATGAAGCCTATGACTTCCGAATCATCATTGACATCGGCATCATCAAGATGTTTTGCTATTGGTTTGAACTCAGCGTCTTTTAAGTATTTCTGCAGTTCTCGAATGATTGCAATCGAGTTCCCCGTGCCGGAGAAGTAGTAAAGATTCATAACTTAAAACCTTTCAGAAATTGGAATTCATCAATATTCATGAATATTCCTCTTCATGACCCCTCCGGTAAAGGTAGATGTCGAGAAACAGGAAACTTACTTCCCTGAGATCGTGATATCACCCACCTGAACCCATGGCAGTATCTCACTTCCGAAATCGATTCTCTCTTTGGAGATGCGCCTGATGTTCTTAAGTGCTTTGCTCAGATTACCGGAAATCATGGTTTCCCTTACAGGATAGAGTATCTCACCATTCTCGATGTAGTAGCTGTTCTTGCATACTCCTGAGAAGTCTCCGTTATCACTCGGGTTGCCTCCGGAGAATCTGCACATAAGAATTCCTTTTTTCACAGAGGAAACCATCTCTTCGAAGGAGTGTTTTCCGGGATCGATTACATACGCGCCGCCAGTGTTTACAGCTTTCGGCTTTCCTGTCTTGTTCGCTCCATAAAGACTTAGGAGGAATGTGTTCAGCACTCCCATCTCAATAATGGTGCTGTTCCTGGCTTCGAATCCGTCCGGTGTGATGAAATACCCATCAGATATCTCATCGGATACCGGCTTTGAGTGAAGGGTCAGCTGCGGGTCAGCGATCAGTTCATTCAAAGAATCCTTGTAGATGGAAGTTCCGCATATAAGCGGATAATCACTCAGAAACATGGTGATATAGGATAAGAACTCCTCCATACAATCAGGTGTGATGATAATATCACCGGTGAACTTTCCGGATATCTCCTCTGTTCTAATCTGTTCAGTGGATTGCCTCATGAGGGTGTCGATGGAACCATATTCATGAAGTTCCATGTCCAGATTTCCCGATGAGAACCCGGAGTAGTTGAAGGAGGAGGTTTCTGCGCCCTCCTTTGAAGTGAACATGGGGGAGAAGTTGTAGACACCGTTATAAGACTCAAAGTATACTCCGTTTGAATTACGGAAGTAGATTTTTTTTGAAACGAAATCCAGAATTGCCTGCTCGAGTATCAGGGACGGATAAGTTTTCTGGCTGTATTCAAGGAAAGCGGTAATTCTATCATACATCAGGTTGAGATTCGATTCCTCCGGACCCTTTTGGAATACTTTCGAGGGCTGAAGCTCCGAGATGTCATTTGCGCTGTCAGCCTCAGAGGATTCAGCCAGATCAAGCACTTCCTTTACAGCCCTGTCTATTGATTCCGTATCGGTCTTGTTGATAGAGATTGAACCTTTTTTTTCGTCGATTATCCCCATCATGAAGAGAGATGTGTCATTCGTTGTTCTCAGAAGACTGACCTCTCCGCTATCCACGTTGAATTCATCCTTGCTGCTATCACGAAGAATGCACTGAGCTTTCTGAATACCAGCCTTCAGCATGACATCAATACAGTAGTTCGTAATGTCTTTTCTGTTGCTCATTACCTGCCTCCAATATTGACTCTGCATTTAATTGACGGACCGCCCAGACCCACAGGAATAGGTTGCTTTTTGCCGCACATTCCAGCGCATGACCATTTCATTTCATCAGATACGGCTGTGACCGATTTGAGCATATCGAAAGCTATTCCGGAGATAGTCGTATCTCTAATAGCTCTTCCCAGTTTGCCATTTCTGATCTCGTAACCCTGAACTACACCGAACATGAACTCACTGGTGGAATCAGCTTCTCCGTTACTCGGCTTCATCAGGTAGTATCCGTCCTGAACCGAGGCGATCATGTCTTCAATTTTGCTCTTCCCTGGAAGAATTGCTGTATTCCTCATTCTGATAATTGGTTCATCATTGAACCGATAAGCGCGTGCGTTTCCTCTCGGTTTGTCATCGAACAGGATTGAAGTCTCCTTATTGTGCATGAACCGTTTCAAGACTCCTTCTTCGATCAGCACTACATCTTCTGCTTCAGTACCTTCATCGTCGATGAATATCGGTACAGGGCAAAATTCTCCATAAGCCGTATTCGCGAAGTCGACCATCGTGAGCAGAGGGCTTGCGACTTGCTGATTAATGTAATCACCAGCTATCGAACCCCCTCTAACACCATCAGCTTCAGTTGTATGTCCAATGGCCTCATGAGAAAGAATTCCAGCAAGATCGGCGTCAAGGATGCATTCCTTTACCCCGGCGTCGGGATATATCCCTTCAGCTTTCCGGCGAAGGTGAACGTAATGCTGGTCCATCTGCTCAAAAAGTGAATCCGGTGTGGTGAAGACATCCTCGAATTGCCCCAGACCACCATATACATCGAATAACTCTATCGACTGACCATCGCGCTCGGTTGACATGGAGATGTACATGATTGACCTTGGCGTCATCGAATAGGCTGAAGATCCATCCGAGGTAAGGAGGGATTTCTCCATATCAAGAAGCCCAAGCGCAACTGTTCTTGAACTGATTTCTTTGAATTCCTGCTGTATCCTGGAGTCTATTTCCCTGACAAAGTCGATGAGATCCTTCTGGGATTTTCTGGCTTTTGCGGTTGAATAGTCTCGTACACCATTTCCCATTGTCACAGGCAGTGGTTTCCCGCCTCTGTTTTCCC
>JAUWJE010000151.1 GCA_030607835.1 Candidatus Fermentibacterota bacterium
CTCTGGGGATCATATTCTCAAGCATCTCCAGCGCTTCATTGTACTCTCCATGCATGATTCATGGTATCTATCCAGGTTTGTTTCCTGAGAGGACTTCTTTGATTTTTTCCAAAAGTTCTGCGGAACGATACGGTTTCTGAATGAATCCGGAAAGGGATTTGCCTTCGACCCTGTGGTCGATATCATGCGTGCTGAAACCACTGGAAATAATAACAGGAAGATCATTCCTGATACGTCGAATCTCCCGAAACACCTCATCTCCACTGAGATAAGGCATGGTTAGGTCAAGAATTGCGAGGATAATCTCATCAGCGTTTTCTTTGAAAAGTTCAACAGCCTTCTGGCCATCTGCAGCTGTTAGAACAGTGAATCCGTAGTTCTCCAGCATCTTGCGGCTGACGGAAAGTACGGTATCCTCGTCATCAGCCAGAAGGATTGTCCCGCTACAGCTCAATTTCCTCTCAGCTGTCTCCGTTTCACTGCTGACATCCCCCTGATCATCTCCCTCGAGTGCGGGGAAGAGAACCATGAATGTTGTACCCTTGCCTGGTTTACTGCTCAATTTGATAGCGCCATTGTGACTGCGCATAATTCCGAGTACAGCGGATAGCCCGAGACCCCTTCCGGTGAATTTGGTGGTAAAAAACGGATCAAACAGCCTGGATCTGGTATCTTTATTCATCCCGCAACCTGTATCAGCGACTTCAATGTAGATAAACATGCCCTCTGAAAGCTCATCTGACATCTCAGTATCTCTGAAGCATTTCATATCACAATATTTGGCTCCTGTAGTGATCGCAATAATACCGCTCTTCTCTTCCAGGGCTTCTGAAGCGTTTGTAATGAGATTCATCAGAACCTGTCGCACCTGAGTAGCATCGGCCAGAATCAACGGAAGCTCATCTGCCAGTCTGAACCTGAGAGTCGCCTTCTTGGAAATACCCACTTCGAGCATGTGAGTGAGTTCAACGATTACTTTGTTCAGATTCAGAGGTGCAATCTCGAAACTCCCCCTGCCGGAGTAGGCAAGCATCTGACGCGAAAGCTCAGCAGCTCTTCTCGCGGCTGTTATTATCTCCTTCACAGATTCCCTTGCGGGACTGGTTCCTGGCAGTGACATCAATGCCAGATCAGCATTTCCGAGAATGGTCATCAGAATATTGTTGAAATCATGCGCAATTCCACCCGCGAGTACTCCAAGGCTCTCCAGCTTCTGAGTATGCTGGACCTGAGCCTGCAGCAGACGGTGTTCCTCCTCCGCTTTCTTGCGTTTGGTTGTATCGCGAATAACGGCAATAGTACTGTCTACGCCATATGGTGCCAACCTGGCTTCAAAATAATTATATCCATAAGGAAGATCCAGCTGATACTCCACGGACCGGACCTCACCAGTCGACAGAACAGTTTCAATACAGGCAAATATCTCTTCAATTTTCTCATCAGGTATTCCAAGGTCTCTGATGTTACTGCCTACAACCCTGTCCGCCGCAATGGCAAGTTTATCTTCATTCAAAGCTACGAATTCAAGCAATGTTCCATCTCTTGAAAGCACGAACATCATGTCCGGCATCGCTTTGAGGAGCGCTTCCTTCCCGTGAAGACTCTGTTCAAGCTCCGCCTGTGTGTTCTTCAGTTCGGATATATCCAGAACTGAACAGATACTTTTATCGGTATTTGGTATCAAATAAACATTCAGATGCATTTCCTTCACCGTGCCATCACGGTCGATGAGTCGGAAATCGTATTCATTTGGAGCTGATCCGGGTTTCTCCCGCCTGTCATTATGGTACTTTTTCATCCTCTCAAGATCTTCCGGCACAATGAATTCCGTCCAGCTCTTCTTTCCCTCGATCTCATCTCTGGAATATCCGGAAAGCCGTTCAAAACCCTGGTTGGCAAGTGAGATTACAGTATCCTTCTCTACTATCACCATGGCGGTGCCTGTATTCTCAAAAACCGTCCTGTAGCGCTCTTCGCTCTCCCGAAGCGCTTTTTCGGACATATGCCGCTGAGTAATATCAATAGCGACACCTCCTATCAGAGGAGGTTTACCTTCCCTGTCTATTCGAAACGAGTGCACTTCAACAATCAGCTCATTCTTATCCTTATCAAGAACCTTCTTCTCAAGTAAATAATACCCCTTTTCCATGGTCCTTCGATCAGCTTCGATCATCTGTCTGGCAAACTCATCGTTGTACAGCTCTACCGGCGTTCTGCCGATACACTCGTCTGCAATCCCGAATGCTTCACTGAAATACTTGTTTACATGAAGGTACACAGAATTCGCGTCTCTTATGAACGCGGCTCCGGGAAAATGGTCCATGAAAGCCTCCAGCAGCAGCTGAGATTCTTTCATTGCTTCAACGGAATAATTCCTGCTTCTCTCTACTTCTATTCCGTGAAGAGCATATGCAATATCTTCAGTAATTTCTTTGAAGAGAGCCTGCTGCTCTTTGTCCATCCTGTAATTCCTGGGAAAACCGGCGGAGATTATTCCATATATGGTTCCATCATGTTCCAGTCTTGCTGTATAGTTCTCCAGGTGCCTGTACTTCTTTGTGTTCAACGAACATTCTTCGCATGAAGAAATGATTTCACTGCTAAATACGATACCGGGCTTCTCCAATGCATTCAGAACACACCGTGGAAGACAATCTGATTTGATCAGTTTCAGCAATTTCCTGAAATCCTTACCAATTCCAGCCTCAGTGGAGTCAATGACATTGCCATCCCTGTTCATGAGCAGAATCCAGCTGTAGTCGTAACCGCCTGATCCGGTGAGCAGGCAGCAGCTCTTACGTATCAAAATGGCGGGATCCTTCTCCCTGGTTATTAGCTTATCAACCTCCTTGATAGACCGGACGACATTATTCAGGTATTCTATGCGCTTCTCATTCTTCTTCCCCGTTTTCTCCTTTTTGGCCACTGATCCTCCCAGGCATCTATAATTGGAATAATACCTATTTGAGTATATTGTATAAATATGATTCTCATGCAAGTAAACAGTCCGAACTGTGACGGGCAATTAACCTGGAAGAGTACTCATTATGAAAATGTTAACCATCATGTTGCTCCATCTTATTCTCTACGTTTCTGCCTGCGCCGCCAGTCCTCACTCTACTGTAATCCTGCTCCCTGAACCTTCTCCGGACAGCGGCATCTCTGTTGAGGAAGTAATCGAATCAAGGCGGTCAATCCGCACGTATGCTTCTGAGAGTCTCTTTCTGTCAGAACTCTCAAGGCTGCTCCACTCGTCGCAGGGTATCACTTCAGAGCGTGGATTCAGAGCAGCACCCTCAGCGGGTGCTACTTTTCCGCTTTCCATTCTTGTCATTGTAGAAAATGTCGACTCTCTGGAAGCAGGGATTTACGCGTATGAACCTTCAAATGAATCCCTTACGGCGATCAGAATGGGGTACTTCCTTGATGAGCTTTCCGATGCTGCACTCGGGCAGTCCTGTGTGAGAAATGTGCCTGCAGTTATAGCTATTACCGCGGAATACAGCATCACAACCTCAGTCTACGGAAATCGCGGCAAAACCTATGTCCACATGGAAGCGGGGCATGTTTCACAGAATATCTATCTCCAGTGTACCGCAATGGGACTCGGCACAGTAGCAGTCGGAGCGTTCAGCGACAACGCAATCAGCGAGATACTCAACCTCGCGGATAATGAAACACCGCTCTATCTTATGCCTGTCGGCAGACTGATTGAACCCTAACGAACGCTGGTGATATATGCGGACTGATTTTCTGAAAGTGCTGCTGCGTAAGCTCTCCACTCCACTTTACACGATCAGGATCAGTAACTGCAGAGCTGTGCTTACTGGCGGAAAAGTTTCTCGACCTTTCCTCAGGGATTGCACTGAAATAGTCCGGCAGAGAGATATCCAGAACGGATGGATCTGGGGATTGCGAACGGGAAACGGTGTCAGACTGGATTTCTCTTCTAATATCAGTAAAGAAGACCGTCAGCGTTTCAGAAACATCATGGCCATACATGCGAACTAATAAAAATGAATCAATGTACGTAAGAATATACAGCGCTGTGAGGTTGATACCTTCAGGCAAAGTGGCCACTTATGGCCAGATCTCCAGGATAGCAGGCAGGTGCTCCGCAAGGAATGTGGGCTACGCGATGTCATCAACCCCGTTCGGAAGCGATATCCCCTGGCACAGAGTCATCAACAGCAGAGGTATGGTCAGCATCAGGAGCGATGGAGGAGCGTGCTCCGCTCAGCGTCAGCTTCTTGAAGGTGAAGGGGTTCTGTTCAACGAAAAGGATCGCGTGAATCTTGATATTTATGGCTGGGAAGGCCCCGCACCTTTGATGAAAGGTGAAACCGAATGACTAAGAAAAATAACCGGGACTGGTCGGAAAAGGACCTCAGGAAGATGATTGTCGACCAGAGGCGATTCATGTGGCGTGATGACATGATCGATCGGATATCATCATCCCTGAACCTTAAACATGGCATGACCGCAATCGACGTCGGCTGCGGACTCGGTTACCTGGGCTGGACCTTCTGGAAACACTTCGGAGAAGGTGGAACCTACATAGGAGTGGACTGCTCGGAAAAACTGCTCAAAGATGCGCGAGAAATGTCCGAAGAATGGTCTGTTGGTGGAAATGCCTGTTTCCTCCGAGGGGGAGCCTATACTATACCACTTCAAGATGCATGCTCGGACTGGACCATGTGCCAGACCCTCCTCATGCACCTTGAAAAACCGGAGGCAGCGCTTGCGGAAATGATCCGGATAACAAAGCCGGGTGGTGCTGTCATGTGCATGGAGCCTGACAACCTCTCCTCTTCTCTTGCTGTACCTTTCTCCTCCCGTCCATCCATTACTCTGAAAGAGCGAATGTTCTGGTTCAAGGCCTGGCTTATCTGGGCCGAAGGCAGGAAACGTCTTGGGAAGGGAGACTACGGTATCGCCTCGAAGGTTCCGAAAATGATGGCTGACGCGGGGCTGGTCGGAATCGATTGCAGATGCAACGACATACCCGGGTTCATCCAGCCTCCATACGAAACTGAAGCTCAGAGGTACTGGCTGGATAAAATGCGTGAACATCTTGAGGAAAGGGATGAGGAGGATGAAAAACGCTCGTGGAAAGAGTACAAGGAGTGTTTTATCGCCGGGGGCGGTTCCCAATCAACCTTTTACAGGATCAGAAAACTTGCTGAGCGCATTCGCGAGATCAATACCGGGATAATTCTCGACCAGATCAGGTCAGGTTCCTATTATGCAGGTCCTCGCCCTAAGGGATTTTTCTGCTTAACGGGGTTCGTACCGGAATAAACACTGCCTTATCCCGGCACGGATATTATTTCAGCTCACCAGCATCGCACGCGCAAATTTCCCGTGAATCTTCCCTGTCAGCTTCGCGAGGTGAAGCGTGGAAAGGAGAAGAAGAGCTCCGGCGATAACCACAAACGGCATCAGCCATACAGGTGTCCACCATACTTCCGGGAAATCGAATACAGGCCCTTTGAAAACCAG
>JAUWJE010000082.1 GCA_030607835.1 Candidatus Fermentibacterota bacterium
TACTTTCGATTCTTGCCTGCCCGAAGTGCAAGGGTGAACTGGAATACAGAACCGATCCTGAAGAAGTGCTTGTATGTCATTCCTGTGCCCTTGTATATGAAGTGAAGGATGATATTCCGATAATGCTCATCGAGGAAGCCAAGCCCCTTAATAAAGAGTGACAATCAAATATCGAGGAGCCATGGTCGGGCGCGAACATCAGCTTGCTCAAGCGGTCTCTCTTTTCTCGATGCTTGAAACTGGTGATTCACCTGGTTTGCTCTGTTACTGGGCTCCCGCAGGAACTGGTAAGACCAGACTTGTAAGGGAGATTGATGCAGCTCTTCCGGATATTGAATTCATCTTTATTGAGGCCGATGAGGCTCCGGGTACTGACCCTTTAGCTGATTTCTTCCGGGAGTGGTTCAATCTTGATCCAGGAGCTTCGGAGAAGAAAAACTCCGAGAACTTCCAGCACGTCTGGGAAGGACTCCTTCTCAATATTGAGCTCCGGACGGACTATCCTGTTCATCATCTGGTTGACGAGCTCATGGAAGCCAGACCTTTCCTTGAAAGTGTTTCAGGGCTTTCTCAGGCATCCGGTTCGATAGTGTACCAGCTTGAACCATCGCAGCGGGCAGAGAACCTTTCAACATCGGTGATTTCGTTTTTTGTCGCTCTTTCAATTCTGCAGCCTGTAGTTGTGGTAATAGAGAATATCCAGTGGTTTTCCCGCGAGAGTTTCCTGATTGTTGAGAGAATGCTCAAGACTACTTCCGGATATCAACTTGCCTTCATTGCAACAGGAAGGCCTGATTCTACAGGATCCCAACCTGCTTTTCCATCCGTTGATCCTATTTCCGGGTCAGACATAATATTTCTGAGTGGACTTTCAAAAAATGATATCACCTCATTTGTGGAGGAACTCACAGGTAGCTCACCCGAACAGAAACTTGTTGATTTTCTATGGGATAGAGCGGGAGGAGTCCCGCTGTTTCTTGAGCAGGCCCTAGATTATCTAACTGAAACAGAACAAGTTAAGAGAAAGGGAGATAGACTTGTTCTGAGTGGATCTGCAAAGGAAAGCACTGAATCAATTAAGGATATGTTCCTTGCAAGAGTTCGCATGATGCCGGCTTCAGTTCAGAAAATAACAGGAACCGCATCCATTCTGGGAAAGATGTTCAGTCGGGATATTCTAGCTGAAGTCACTGAATCTGAAACTATTGAAAATGAACTGGATTCATGTGTCAGGAAACGCATATTTACGATTGATGGAGTTTTCTTTTCATTCGCACATATGGTGTTTCGTGAGTGGGCGAACGAGCTCATTCCCACCAGAGATCATGAGAAGCTTCACCTGAAGGTCGGTCAGATTCTTGAAATATTTCATGAAGGCACTGCTTCAGCATCCCACCTCGAGGAAATCGCCAGCCATTTTCAGCTTGGCGGTGATAATCAGAAAGCTGCCCTGTATATCAGAAAAACCGCGGAGGCTTGCACTGATAATTTCGAGAACAGAGCAGCAATCGAAATGTACGGAAGACTGGCATCCATGGTCACAGAACCGGAAAGGACGGAAGTTGATCTGGACCTTGCTGGTGTTTACCGGAACGCGGGACTGCTTAAAGAAGGCATAGATCTGCTGTCTAGCACAATGAAGAGAATCCGCGGAAATCCTTTAATCAATGATTCACTGAAAGCCAGAGTGATGCTGAAACTGGGGACTAATCTAGGTTCTTCGGGAAAGCTGAGACAGGCAGAGAAAATGCTCTGGAACTGCCTGGAAGCGTTTACGCGGATGGCTGATGTGCGTCATATGTCTGTCGCGATGCGGCAACTTGGTTTAGTTGTCAGAACAGCGGGAAGAACTGAAGAAGCTGTTGCTCTTGGCGAAGAATCTATTGATCTTGCTCGAAAAACCGGGATTTCAGAGGAGATATGCGCTTCGCTTTACTGGGCTGCGATAACTTACAGACAATTAGGTCAGTACGATCTCATGAAGAAATATACAGAGGAGCAGGTCAGGCTTGCGCAGGAAACGGGACTGATCAAGAGTATTATCGCGGGATATGATAATCTCATGAGAGTTCACATTTATAACAGAGATTACGACAGTGCCGAAGAAGTACATAAAAAACTCAGGGAAGCTGCTGAGAAAACAGCGAACTGGGCTGCACTGAGCACTGCCACAAGCAAGCTTGGAATTATTCACCTTCGAAAGGCGGAATGGGAGCAGGCGATCGAATGCTTCAGGCAATGTGTGACCCTCAGCTGTAAAACAGGCAATCTCAGGGCGAAGTGTGCTGCATTGGGCAATCTCGCTCATGCTTCGATAGGCATAGAGAATACAGATGCTGCCTTGAAGTACGCCACTGAGCTGATAGATACTGCCTCAGTCATCGGTTTCAGATCAGGTCTGATGTCAGGATACGCCAGAATGGGTTATCTATTTTCTCTCAAGGGAGATTATGAATCAGCGCTTGACTGTGTTCAAACACAGATTGAGCATGCAGAGGCGATGAGTGATATACGTAATCTGTCTGACGGATGGGCTGCAATTGCACTGATTCAGTTCCTTCTTGATGAACCTGCAGCAGCAATTGAAAGTAGCAACATAGCATTCGAGAATTCCCGGAAAGCTGATGATATGGTTTCGTACGGCAGTCAGCTTGGATTGAGGGGAAAGATTTTCTCACTGGAGGGAAATTTCGATGAAGCAGAGAGAGATCTCAGGGAGGTTCTTGACCTGATCGAGGACCGAAAAGGCAGGGAGAAGCTTAGCTACAACAGCCGGATGTATCTGGAAGTTATCCGTGCAGGGAAAGGCGATGAAAATGCTTCCGCGAAACTCCTGGGAATGCTTGAAGAAGCTCCAGATCGCGATTACAGGGCAGAAACTCTCTACAATCACTGGAAACTGACCGGTAATTCTGAATCAGCATCATCAGGCAGAATGCTGCTTGAGGAGATCCATCAGGACAGACCTCAACCCATTATAAAGAAGTGGCTTGATTCGTTACCTGCTGAAAGCTGATCATGCGATGAAGGCATATAGATTCCATCGTTGACATGCTCTTTATGGGTACTCATCTTTACTCAATTGAAAAGGAGGGCTAATGGAAAAGAAACGAATGCTTATACTCATCATTGCGGTGGTTGGAATGATCGGTGCATTCCTTCCATGGTATACTGTCTTCGGCACAATGAATGTCAGTGGAACGGAGGATGGTGGCTGGTTAACACTTATCCTGTTTGCTGCAGGTGGCGCGATTGCCTTCTTCACGGGAGATAAAATGGAACCTCTCAAGAAGAAGTTCCTCAGTGGCGTCTGGATTCCCGCCGCAATTGCTTTTCTTCTTATATTGACCAAGATATTCAAGAGCAGACCCGGTGGAATCAGCCTGGGCATTGGTATCTGGGTCGTTGCACTTGCCGGTTTAGCTCAGATATTTGTTACTTTCTTCTACAAAGGCGCGGCCGGCTGGGATATGCCAAAATCAATGGCGGATGTTACAAAAGCAGCCGGAATTCCCACTCCTGAAAAGAAGCCAGAAGTTACTGAAACAGTTGCTCCGGCAGCTCCTGTTGCCCCGGTAGCTCCCGCAACACCTGTAGCTCCAGCAGCTCCTGAGGCTCCAGAAGTTTCAGAAGCTCCTGAGGCGCAGGGAGAAGAACCCGTAGAACCCAGACCGAACGAATAGCACACCGCTTCTAGAACAATGCACAATGCGCCCCCGCTTCCCGCGGGGGCGCTTCCCTTGTTCCACGGAATATATGTTTGCATAATCGCTGTTCGTCTTATTGTCTATTTGAGTATTCGAAGAAGGTGGTTGAATGTTCGCTGTTCTTCCAGGCAGCTGGAAATGTGATCTTCCCGATGATATCTCAATACATTTTCGTTCGGGAAGGGAAGAAACACTGGATTCAGTGCGATCCGCTCTTGTTAAAGGAGAGAAACTTTTCCTGATAGGTGCAGAAGGTGTTTCCAGCAGGAAAAAGTGGATTGCCGCTAACGACCATATTGCTTTATTCGGAAGCAGCCCGCTGATCGGTTCAAACAGAGAGGATCTCGGTCCCAGATTCCCGTCACTGATGGATCTTTATATTACTCCTGACGGACCATGGGAAAAGGGAGTAATCGGCAGAGTGCCTGAGTGGAGACTTGCTACACCGGCGGAACTTTCGATGATGGGGTCGGACGCGCTTGTTTCAGAAGGAGTGGATGAGGCTGAAGTTGCAGGTCATGGTGGAGCCAGGGTCATGTTTCTTGTAAGATGCCATAGCTGGGATTCCATTAATACTGAAGTATCACCCGTTAGAGAGGCCGCTTCAGCGGCGCTCGATTTGTTCAATTTAAAATTCACCGGGGGAGGTGAGGAGCAGTGAACTACAAGGACACAATACAATTGCCCAGAACCGGCTTCTCCATGAAAGGCAATCTTATTGCGAAGGAGCCTGAAGTGCTGGAGGAGTGGAGTAAGGAAGATCTTTACGGCAAAATTAGGCAAGCGCGAATGGGGAGCCCTTTATTCATTCTCCATGATGGACCTCCCTACGCGAACGGGCACGTTCATCTCGGAACAGCTCTCAACAAAATACTGAAGGATTTCATAGTCAAGTCATATACGATGATGGGGTACGATTCACCATACGTTCCAGGCTGGGATTGCCACGGCATGCCCATTGAACATCATGTCATGGGAAATCAGCCGGAAGGTGGAAAGCATCTTACGCTGGAAGAGATAAGAAAGAAATGCCGCGAATATGCCGCTGAATTTGTAGGAGTACAGAGGGAGGAGTTCAAGAGACTTGGAGTATTCGGTCTCTGGGACAAACCCTATCTCACTATGAGTACTGATTATGAATCAGGCATTGTCAGGGCTTTTGGTGAGCTTGTCAAACGTAATTATGTCTATCAGGGGCTTCGTCCAATACACTGGTGCATGAAGTGCGGAACAGCACTGGCTGAAGCCGAAGTGGAATACGGAGACCATCCTTCTCCCTCAGGCTACGTGGCATTTCAGCAGGATAATCCTGAGGAATGGAAGAAGGCAGGTGTTCCCGAAGGAACCAGACCGGTTATCTGGACAACAACTCCATGGACATTGCCGGCTAACCTGGCTGTTGCGCTTCATCCCAACGAAAAATACGTAATAGTCACAGAGGATGGAGACAACTTCCTTGTTGCAATGAAAAGAGCCGGGGCTTTCATGAAAGAAGCCGGCATTGAAGGCACAGTTCTTGAAAAACCTGTCTTCACCGGCAGCGAACTTGAAGGTCTACTGTTGAAGCATCCTCTGCTTGAGGGCAGAACATCCATAATGATACTGGCGGACCATGTGACAATGGCGGATGGTACCGGCTGTGTTCACACTGCTCCGGGACACGGTGCTGAAGATTTTATCGTCGGACTGAAATACGGTCTGGAGATATTCAGCCCTGTAACCGAAAACGGCACCTTCTCTGATGCTGCGGGAAAATACGCAGACCTGCATGTATTCAAGGCGAATCCGGTCATAATTGACGATCTGAAGCACTCAGGGCATCTTGTGACTGACAGGAAGGATATCAAGCACAGTTACCCGCATTGCTGGCGCTGCAAGAAACCGCTCATCTTCAGGGCTACCAGACAGTTTTTCCTTAGCCTTTCCCATGAGGATCTGAAGAAGCGTGTTCTCGAACGAGTCGAGGAAATATCATGGCATCCTGCCTGGGGTCATGAACGCATGCGGAACATGATGGAAGTACGTCCGGATTGGTGCCTCTCAAGGCAGAGATCCTGGGGTGTCGCTCTCCCTGTCTTTACATGTCCGGATTGCGGTAAACCGGTTTTTGATCATGAGGTGATCGACGCCGTTGCTGATCTGATATCGAAGAAAGGATCCGATATCTGGTTCGAGCTTGATCCATCCGAATTGTTCAAACTTGCTGGCAAAGAGGCTGAATGCCAGTTCTGCGGCGGGCGTAATCTCGAGAGAGTGGATGACATACTGGATGTATGGTTTGACAGTTCTCTGAGTCATTACAACGTGCTTACGCAAAAACACGGGCTTTCCCGCCCCGCAGCGGTTTATCTGGAAGCGACCGACCAGCATCGTGGCTGGTTCGGATTAAGCCTTGTAACCAGTGAGGCGCTCGGTATGAGCAGACCTGCCGATAACATTATTACTCACGGTCTCATTCAGGATAAAACCGGAAGGAAGATGTCCAAATCCATCGGTAACGTTATTTCTCCTTTGAAGGTTATAGACAGGCAGGGAGCGGATATACTCCGACTCTGGTTTGGAAGTGTGGATTACACATCCGATTTCAGAGCAGAACTCTCGCAGCTGGATGATGCAAGAGAGGCTTACAGGAAACTTCGCAATACTCTCCGGTTCATGCTGGGCAACCTTGGAGAATTTGATGTAATCGATCTTGATCCATCGAAACTTGAGGGTTTTGACAGGTATATTTACTTGCGCTTCAGAGAGCTCTACAGATTCTGCATCGAAGAGTATCGGAAATTCCAGTTCCACAGAGTGTATCGGGAGTTACGGAACTTTGCGGTTATCAGCCTTTCAGGTCAATATCTGGATATGAGGAAAGACAGACTGTACTGCGGAGATACAGATGCTGCTTCAACAAGAATGACCAGACAGGTTCTTGCCTATATGCTGAAGAACCTTGTGAAACTTCTTGCTCCACTGATTCCATTCACGGCTGAAGAGGCATGGAGGGAACTGCCGGACTGTCTTAAAGAAGATATAGACAGCGTGCATCTTGCTCTCTATTCTAATGATGTAATTCTTGTCGATTCGGATCAGGATAAAGAAGAACTCGATTCATGGGAAACATATATCGAGATACGGAAACTTGTTCTGAAGGAACTCGAGGAGAAAAGAGCCAGTGGTGAGATAGGCGGTGGTCTGGACGCCGAGATCCACCTTACTGTTCCTGAGGGAATGCTCAACAGCGCCAACGGGGAAGACTGGGCTGATTTCCTTATCGTATCTCAGGTGCATGTAACCGCAGGAGAAGAGATTTCTGTATCAGTTGAGAAGGCCGAGGGGTCCAAATGCAACCGCTGCTGGAAGATACTTCCCGAAGTCGGGACTCTTGATCCTGATGATGTCTGTTTCAGGTGTGCAGGTGTTCTGGAGGGCAGGATCTGAATGACTGATGCAAGCAGGAGAACTTACGGATATCTCACTGCGCTGGCTGTGCTTGCAATTGATCAGCTGACTAAAAGACTTGCGCTTGGTTCTCTTGATCTTCATCAGCCGGTTTCGGTAATAGGTAATTTATTAAGGTTTACTCTTGCATGGAATCAGGGAGCGGCTTTCAGTATGTCATGGGGAGGGCCTATGGTTCTGACCGTCTTCACTGCAATAGCGGTCATCTTGATCTCAGTTTTCATCTGGCGGATAAAGAATCATGCACCACTATTTCTCATTGCGCTCGGAGGCATACTCGGAGGCGCAGCGGGAAATCTTCTTGACAGATTCTTCTACGGGAAAGTGGTTGATTTCATCGATATCGGATCGAACGGCTGGCGCTGGCCTACCTTCAATGTCGCGGATATCGCTATAACTATTGGCGGGATACTTCTTGTCATCCTTTACAGGGGCAGTGCAAAGAGAAATCCGGAGGCTGTTTAAATAGAAGCCATTAGAATGACTTCAAGGACTGTGA
>JAUWJE010000046.1 GCA_030607835.1 Candidatus Fermentibacterota bacterium
CAAAAGCGAAATAGACTGCTACAGGAATTATTACAGCAAGAAATCCTGGAAGAATCATTTCGCTGAGTGCGCCCCTGGTCGCGATATTAATGCATTTCTCGGTATCAGGTTCTGCTTCATTCTCCATCAATCCCTTAATATCCTTGAATTGCCTGCGGACTTCCTTAACCATCTTCATTGCAGTCCGTCCAACCGCTCGCAGAGTAATAGAGGCGAAAACAAATGGGAGAAGACCACCAAGCAGGAGTCCGGCAACAACATTGGGTTTAAGAAGATCAATTGCCTGAAGGCCGGTAGAAGATGCATATGCGCTGAATAGAGCAAGAGCGGTCAGAGCGGCTGAACCAATCGCGAATCCTTTACCCATCGCTGCAGTGGTGTTACCCAGTGAATCCAGTTTGTCCGTTCTTTTTCTTACATCCCCTGGCAGTGCTGCCATTTCCGCAAGCCCACCGGCATTATCCGCCACCGGTCCGTAAGCATCAACTGACATGGTCATGCCAACATTCATGAGCATCCCGAGAGCAGCAAGCGCGATACCATACAGGCCAGCGAAATGATGACTGATCATTATAGCCGCAGCGATGATAAGAATCGGGAATATTGTGGATTCCATACCGACCGCTATTCCCTCAATAATGCAGGTTGCCGGTCCTGTTGTTGTACTATTGGCGATTCTTCTGACTGGTTTTCCACTGGTGAAATATTCAGTGATCAAACCGATTGCAGTTCCCGAAACCACTCCACAGACAAGTGCCCAGAAGACACCTATACCAACACCAAGAAGGCGAATTGCCACAAAAGCAAAAATAATTGACAAAATCGTGCTGATGAAAGTCGAGTTTCTAAGGACGGTTGCAGGACTTCCTTTCCGGCTGAGTATTCCAACGGAAACAACCCCTGCGATACTGGCAAGAGTCCCGAGTGCAGCCAGAATAATCGGAAGAGCTATCAGCGTTTCTGATCCGGAAACACCGATAGAGGAAGAAAGCAGTCCCGTCGGAATTATACCTGTAACACTGAAACCGAAAGCCAGAACTATTGCCGCTATGATGCTGCCGACGTACGACTCGAACAGATCAGCGCCCATACCGGCAACATCACCGACATTGTCACCCACATTGTCCGCAATAACCGCTGGATTTCTGGGGTCGTCCTCCGGTATGCCAGCTTCTATCTTCCCTACAAGATCTGCTCCCACATCCGCGCTCTTTGTGAATATTCCCCCGCCTACCCTTGCGAAAAGAGCAATTGAGCTGGCACCCATACCGAACCCGGCTATGTTCTCAAGAGAGACAGTCCCGAATATGGATTCAAGAAAAGCCTTAGCTGGAGCAATATTACTGTAGAGGAGGTAGAATACTGAAACACCCAGAAGCCCAAGCGCGGCAACTGACAGTCCCATAATACTACCACTTCGGAAGGCAACGGAAAGAGCCTTTGAAAGGCTGTTTCTTGCCGCATTTGTTGTTCTTACGTTTCCAATTGTTGCCGCATTCATTCCGATATATCCGGCAAGCATGCTGAATCCAGCGCCACACATAAAAGCAAGAGCTGTTCCTGAATCAACACCTGCGAACAAAGCAGCAGTGATAAGAACCACAAATAACAGAAGTATGCGATACTGTGTTGAAAGATATGTCATCGCGCCTGAATGAATCATTTCTGACAGGTGGATCATTTTTTCCGTGCCACGAGGTTCCTTTTTCAGATTGTAATACCGTCTGGTAGCCACCAGTCCTGTTAGAATCACCACAGCAGGACCGAAGAATCGGAATAATAAATCGGTATTACTCATCAACACTCCTTGTTTGAATACTGTTTCGGTCCATTGAGATCCTCCAGAATAATGTGCCTTTTCTACTCCAGTAGACCTCTCCGGTCAAGACTCATCGTTTATTCCGACGGTCCAGAGCTGTGATGATCGCGGTTGATGAAAAACCCTTCATCAGAGGTATTATTTCGACTCGTCCACCATGGGATTTGACAAAATCAGCACCGACTACGGAATCGGGAGTATAATCTCCTCCCTTAACCAGAACATCCGGCACTATTTTCTTGATGAGGTTCATCGGAGTATCTTCATCAAAGGGTACAACAAAACTTACTGATCTCAATTCAAGAAGGAGCTGTACACGGGCTTCAAGCTTAAGAAATGGTCTATCAGGTCCTTTGAGTCTGGATACCGAATCGTCCGTATTCACTCCCAGAAAAAGAACATCTCCCAATTCGCGTGCCTTCCTGACAATATGTACATGCCCTGGGTGAATGATATCAAAACATCCATTTGTAAATACGATCCTGCTGCCATTCGCTTTTAGTTCAGCGCTCGTAACAGCAGCTTCATCCTCTGTCAACATTCTTCTGTCGAGAATAGCGATCAACCTCCCTCATAATATCATCAGGCTTAACAGCGTATACACCCGGTTCAGCACATGTTGCAGCAGCTGCAAAAACAGAAATCCTTACTCCATCATCCAGAGGTAATCCGGATGCCAGCGAAAGAGCCATAACCGCAATAACAGTATCTCCAGCTCCAGAAACATCGAAAACATGCCTTGCTGCAGTAGGTCTGTAAAAGGGATCACGATCTTTTCGACAAAGGATACTTCCCTCTTCACCCAGAGTTATAAGCACTGCGTCCGCGGACAATCTTTCAAGAATCTGATTTCCCGCGATAGCGGCTTCATCTATTGTAGTAATAACTCTACCTAGAGCACGTGATATTTCCAATCTATTTGGTTTGAAGAGAGTGCATCCGTTGAATTCAAAGAAATTGATGAATTTGGGATCTACCGCCACGGGGATTCCTTCAGATCTCGAAATAGAGATTATTCGTGAGATAAGTCCAGGAACGAGAACTCCCTTATTGTAATCCTCCAGTACCACTGCATCCAGTTCTGAGGCAGTCTCCTCAATTCTGGAGATTATATCCTGAGCAACAGATTCAGAAATCGGATCAGTAACCTCGCTGTCCAATCTGATGACCTGATGCCCACCTGATGCTATGATCCTCGTCTTGGATGTTGTAGGACGTGCAGGGTCGGATATTACAGCGTATGTATCCACTCCTTCATCGAACAGTAATCGCTTCAGTATCTCACCCTCTCTGTCCTCACCTATCACTCCGGCTATTACAGGGATACCACCCAGAGAATGAATGTTACGAGCTACATTCGCCGCACCGCCAAGTACCCATCTCTCACACTTTTTCTCAAGTGATACAATCGGTACGGGTGCTTCGGGAGATATACGATCAACTTTACCATCAAGATAATGATCAAGAATCAGATCACCGACGACAAGTACCCTTTTCCCCTGCATACTTTCGAGTATGTTTTCTATATTGTTATCTGGTATCAAGAATTCCTCCATCCGGATATGGTGCTCTGTAGCCTGTGCTCCGGCAAACTGACATAAGGAGTAACCGTGAACCCAAAGAGGATGAATCAGCCACCCAGAATCAACGCCAGCGCGGCTGACACTGACGGAGTATACAGCAATGTTTTCTTTGTTGCAGCCTCAAGAGCAGAATTTATACTGGATTTTGCCCTAATTGTTCCCGGAGTGAATAACCCTAAACTCATGACAAGAATTATCGTATCACCTCACAGGATGAAAGCTCTTGTAAAGACACTGGAAGCTCAGATCAACTCATATGAAAACAAATTCGGGAAGCTGGACTCCGGAAGCCAGAATTCATTTGGTTTCCAGAATCCGGCAATCGAAGAGGTCGAATCGGAAATTAAATAAAAATGTACTTAAAGAGTGAAACTACTGAGCGGAAACTAGTTGAATATGCTTCTTAAAGGCAAGAGTTATCTATGGCAATGGGTACTTGCAGTAGTCATTTCTATCACTTTATGGATTATCTCCATGAGTGATAAACAATTCGAGATAAATGAAAAACTCCCTGTCCCCGCTCCACTGCTGTCCGATGATTTCATCGTGATTGATTACGAAAGACAGGATTCCGTTTCAGTCATTTTTACAGGGAATGGTATTGGTGTTCTTCGCGATCAGATTCTGAGAAAACCGGAAATGTTGCGTATTGATGTATCACCGCCCAATCAGGAGCAGACTTATCCTTATAGTAGATCTCTCGAACTCATGGAGAATAATGTGCAATTCAGTGGTGATCGCTATTCAACTCTTTCCGCGGTAACATTTAATCCTCCGGCAATCACTGTAACAATAGATCACAGGATTACAAGGGATCTTCCGGTTAGAATAAATGCAGCTGGATCTGTTCCCGAAAGATATCTGTGGTCAGTTCTATCAAATACTATCGTGCAGGTAACGGGAGCAAGATCAATAGTGAATCAACTTGACAGTTGTTATACATATCATGTCGGATCAGGGGGTGGATCTAAAGAAACCGTAATTGAGATACCGGATGGAATCATCAACATCAATCCTTCGTCCGTAATCGCTGGATTAATATGTCCTGTACCTGTAATAGCACAGATTCAATAGTTCTCTGTGTATTGACAGGTGTGAAACAAGATGGGTAGATTCGTTATCACGTGTTTACATGTTCAATCTTCTGAAGCAATTTGACTGTAGCCGGAGGGATAGTGTATGAGATCAAAGATTCTTGTGAGAATTCTGATAGTGCTGTTGGCAGTGTTTCTCGTTTTCAGAATTCATCAGAGAGTCGAAACGTACAGAGTCCCTCGGGAATTCTGTCGTTCACAAATGAGTGTTCTTGCAAACGCCAACATTCAACATATGTATACCTCCGAAGGAATTCCCGCTCCTGATCTTGACAGCCTTCTGAGTTTCGCAGAAACAAATAACTTCTTCAGTACTTCAATGAGCGATGACAGCATAATTGTTTCGCTTAACAGCGGCAGTATCCGACAGGTTCATATTCCTCAGCAATGGAAAAATCTGTGGAGTGAGAATGCCATATTGGATATGGAAACTCTTCGCGATTCATTGAACGATGAGCAGATGAGCCATGATCTAGTTATCAGAGAACACGAAGTATCTCTCGGGTTTTCACTGGATTCTCTGATTACATTAAGAGAGATTTACATTATTGAAAACGCACTTGAAGAAGAGGGTGAGCTATCTCCAGGTGAATTCTTCAATGATTCTATTGGTTTTGATGCTGAATCACTTATCATGACCGGGGCTGATCTCGCATCCTCAGTTGATATGGTGGAATCAATGATATTGAACTTCAGCAATATCATTGTTCCGGCAAGGATGGATTCAGTTGCCTCTCTTGTTATTGCAGTATGTCCTTCACTCTGGGAAGAAGGTTTTTACGATTCAGTCTATTCCTACGACCCAAAACTCGCTCTTGGTTCACAATTCTCCATCTCCTGTCCCAACATTGACAGACATGGTGGCGTGGTTGGCGGTCTTGTTGAGAAGGATTTCCCCGATTCATTGTTCCTGGAGGAGGACTTGGCTGAAACACTGACGGTCTTCGCCTTCCCGGAGTATGCCGAAAAGAGAAGATTGCAGGTTTCAAGAGCAAACCTCCTCCGCGCTGCGGAAGAGCAAGCCGCATACCTTGCCCAGAGATACCCTTCTGTCATCCATCCAAAACAGCCGGAGAATCTCGATGTGGATATCGATAATCTTATCGATCCTCTCGGTGGCTAATATGTATTTGAAATTGTTCCCGACACAACATATGTCTTCTATCAGAACCCTCTTGGAACTTCAAGAAGAGCACGGGGTGACTCCCTCCTGGTTGAAACCATGAAATTCGTGGCTTACACTACAATAGACCCCGAACTCTCCAGAATTGAAGTTTTCTTCACTCATCCACTCACATTCCCCAGCCGTGCAGATGGAGCAATTCCAGGAAGTAATGACAAATTGACTGTTATTCTGAGCTGGAATGTTTCCGAACTGGGAACCCTACAAATAGATGAGCGGGAAGTTGATCTTCTTGAAGAGTCAACATGGGACTTTGTCAATTCAAAATTCGGAACACCGGACAGTCTGGATTCTGTTCAGTAAGAGAAGATAGCTGCAATTCTGGAACATTTTTCTTTAAGCAGGATAAAGCGTGCATCAATCCTGCTAATACCTGAAGAATATAATTTGGAGGTACCGCATGTCGGACAAGTTTAGAGACATAGAGATGATGGGAGAAAAGTCGGATAATCAGTATATTCTGGCTCTCGCAATAGCAAAAAGGGTTAGAAAGCTCAGAGCTGGAGCCCCTCCTTTGGTCGACGCTAAAGATTCCAAGAGAAAACCATTCGGCACAGCAATGAAAGAGATTTCCCAAAAGAAAATCACTTACATGCTTGATGATGACATATAGCTACAAAGTAAACAGATACCTTGAAAGGATGATTAATATGCGGGTAATCCTGTTCTTGACAATTTCAGCGATACTTATTCTGGGAGCTTGTGGAACTCAGGGCACTTCTGCTAATAATATCGCAACGGATTCATCTAGAGTCCTTGCAACCGTTGACGACACTCAGATAACTGAACAGATGCTCAACGATGAATTGGAAATGATCCCTCCTTATCAGAGAGCTTCATTTGAAACACCTGAGGGAAAGAGACTTCTCCTGAACCATATTCTTGAGAGAGAACTTCTGCTGACTGCAGCCATAGACCTTGGACTGGAAGAGGATTCATTTGTTACCGCTCAGGTTGAACTGGCGATGCAGCAGGTTGAAATCGCAAAGGAAAGAGCGCTCATTCAAACCTTCTACCAGCAGGAAGTGGTTGATGCGATTGCAATTCCAGAAGAGAGAGTACTTGATTACTACAACGAGCACTCACTTGACATATACCGCCAGGAAGCACAGGTCAAAACTTCACAGATACTTCTGACTCTTGAGGAAGACATTGCAGCTGTTAATAGAGCTCTTGAAGCCGGTGATTCATTTGAGGCTGTTGTTCTGGAAATGAGCGAGCATGAACCCACAGTGAATACCAGTGGGGATATGGGCTGGATTACTATAAACTCACCCTTGCCTTACCTTGGTGAACAGCCGGAGATAGCAGAAGCACTGTTCACTGCTGAGGTCGGAGAAGTTATTGGACCTTACTCAACCATCATGGGTTACCATTTCTTCCTTGTAACAGACATAAAGGAAGAAGGCATACGCCCACTTGAGGAAGTCAGAGAATCCATCGAGAACATCCTTAAGCCTGCTATGGTCAACTCTTATTTCCAGGATGAACTTCTACCCCAACTCAGAGAACGGTACGAGGTTGAAATAAACGAAGACGCTTTCCTTCCGGATAAAAATATGCCTGCGGACTCACTCTTACAGTCCGCCCAAAATCTCATGGAAACGAATCCTGTGACTGCGATTGACTATTTCAAGCTATTCATCGAACGTTTTCCAGAGCATGAACGTGCGCATCAAGCTCAGTTCCTGATCGGATTCACTTTCTCCGAACAGATAGAGGATTATGATGCAGCGATAAAAGCTTTTCAGGCTGTCATTGATAACTATCCTGAATCGGATTTCGTGGATGATGCGGAATGGATGATTCAGAATATGGGAATCGCACCAGAGGAACTTCTATTAGACTGAACTCGGAAGTGAATGAAGAAATTACTTAAGACTCAGTAGAATACATACAGTAGTTACCAGAGAACCCCGGGGGAAACTCCCGGGGTTCTCTTCTTAGCCCCTTTCCCGATGCACCTCGCTGGCTCATATTCACGTTATACATTCTTGAATGCGGGAGGTTTTGCTTGAGAATCAGTTTTTATCCGGCGCTAATTGTGATTTCCATACTGATACTTGCAGTTTTGATCGGATGCGGTCCTGTTGCTGATGAACATTCCCCGGAGGGAATAACTGTCCTTGCCGGAAATGCACTTCAATCAGGGAATTCGTCAGAAGCGTTACGATTGTACTCATCAGCTCTTGAGCAGTTCCCTGACGATATGAGGATATCGTCATGGTTATTAGGAAAAGGCAGAGCGCTCCTCATTCTGGGGCGCACAGAGGAAGCAATTACAAACGCCTCACAGGCAGTTTTAAATGCTGTGGACTCACATACCAGAGCAAGTGCAATGTTCCTTATGGCGGAAGCGGAAATCGGACAGGGTTCAATTCAGAAGGGAATAGAAACGCTCGCAGGTCTTGATCAGGATAATCTTGACAGAGATGAGTCAAAATACGCGATCGATGTACTCAGGTCAGCGCTGGAAAAAGTGGATATGGATTTTCTGACTGAGGAACCGGCCACAGGATGGTCGCAGGTTTTTGTACTCCTTGAACTGGAGGAAAGATATGCTGCACAGGGTGAAAATGACAGAGCAATCCTTACCGGAATGGAAATCGATCGACTCTTTCCAGATGCTCATGCTCGATATGGTCGACCCAGTGTAGAAGCACAGGAGAATGGATTTGTAGCTCTTGTACTGCCAATTACAGGAAGTGGATCCATATATGCCGAACGCGTTTCCTCAGGTGTATGTCTTGCCTTTCAGAGATCCTCAGATCTTTTCAGATCATTACCAGACCTGATAACATTCGACTTTACAGGTGACAGTGCTGATCTTGTCAGCATCGTCAACTCTCTTGGCAGTAATCCAGCATGCCTGGCACTTATTGGCCCGCTTACAAGCAGGAATGCTGAGATAGCAGCTCACCAAGCTCAAAAGTGGAACCTGCCCATGATTACTCCCACAGCAACATCTTCAATCCTTGATGATTATGGCAATTACATACACAGACTCGTTGTCTCTCAGGGCAACGATGCAGCGGCTGTAGCCGAATATGCTGTCCGGAAAGCCGGATGCTCGAGATTCGCCATTATTCATGTCTATACATCAGAATCCGTGGCAAATGCTGAACAATTCAAATCAGTTGCGGAAGAACTCGGTGGAGAAATTGTAGCGATGGAGGGATATGAAACCGGCGCTACGGATTACAGAGATCAGATAAATGCGATAAAGTATCTGAATCCGGACGGTGTATTCCTTCCGGTTACGGCCTGGGATGCTATTCAACTTGCACCACAACTCAGATTCTATCGGGTTAATGCCCAGCTTTTCGGAACATCCGGCTGGGATGACGAGATACTGGTGGAGCAGGGTGGTGAATATGTTGAGGGAGCCGTATTCCCGATTTCATTCGGATCGGAATCCATGAATCCGGCAACAGCCCGGTTCTCCTATTTCTATGAGAGGGAATATGATTCCCTGCCGACCATGCTGTCAGCTCAGGGTTTTGATACGGCCAAAATCATACTGGGTGCCTGGGAAGGTGGAGTTCCCTCCAGATCCTCACTGGAGAATCACCTGGAAAGTCTCAACGTATATTTTGGAGCTACCGGTATGTGCACATTGGGAAATGTATCAATTCCCCGTTCGGCGTTTCCACTGGTAAAAGTGATCGACGGAGAAATCGTCAGCATTGAGTAATCTGCTTGGGAATCACTGGGGTGTGGATATTGGTGGTACAACGACCATTCTTGGATACATTGACAATGATGGTTATAGGACTGTTTCCACACTTCAGACTATTCCATCTGAAGGTCCTGAGAAATTACTCGCGCGGATCAGCCGAATCATATCGAACATTGATGACTCTCCAGTATCAATTGGCGCAGGAATTGCGGGATTGGTCGACAGAGAGAACGGCGTTCTCATTAATTCACCGAACCTTGTTAATTGGGGAAAGTTTCCCCTTCGAGACAGGCTCATTGAGATGTTCAGATGTCCTGCTGTCATAGACAATGACTGTAATGCATTTGCAATTCGAGCCATTGATTCCGGAGAAATCCCATCCGATGGACTCTCGCTATTAATAACACTGGGCACTGGAATAGGTGGAACAATTATTCACCGTGGTACTATCCTTTACGGCACAGGCTACGCAGGAGAATTCGGACATATGACAGTTAATGCTTTCGGTGAGCTATGCCAATGCGGATCACGTGGATGCTGGGAAAGATATGCTGCCGCTGAAGCTCTTGTTCAGTATTTCAAACGGGCTGGAAGTGATTCGGAACATACGGATCCAAGAATAATTACACAGCTTGCGAAAGACGGCAATGAAAATGCGCTGAAGGCATTCTAGGAATTTGGTGAATGGGTGGGCATCGGTATTGCGAGCCTTTCCCACTGCCTAAGTCATTCGGGGATATTTCTTGAGGGAGGTCTTGTGAAAGC
>JAUWJE010000076.1 GCA_030607835.1 Candidatus Fermentibacterota bacterium
AAGAGGATGCCAATATTTCTACTTCCTGCAGTTATGATGCTATTATCTCCATCGACCGTTGATAGCTCCGGCTATTCAGTGGTGGCTTGGGGGTGGAACAGCAGTGGTCAGTGTAATGTTCCTGAGCCGAATGATGACTTTATAGCTGCAGCAGGAGGCGGGTATCATTCATTGGCACTTCAGTCTGATGGGACGATCATTACTTGGGGATCCAACAGTCATAACCAGTGTGATGTACCTGCTCCTAACGAGGGTTTTATAGCAGTCGATGGCGGTAGACAGCACAGTCTAGGACTTAAAACTAACGGTACGATTGTGGCTTGGGGGGCTAATGGCTACGGTCAGAGTGTTGTTCCAGAACCTAATGATGACTTTATCGCAGTTGCGGGAGGTTTCACTCATAGCCTTGGGCTTAAGTCTGACGGAATGATCATCACTTGGGGAAGGGATCAGTATGGTCAGTGTGACGTTCCTTTACCGAATGAAGACTTTATCAGCATTGAAGGAGGTTGTTATCACAGTTTGGGGCTTAAGTCCGACGGTACGATCGTTGCTTGGGGTTACAACAGTCATGGTCAATGCGATGTCCCTGAACCTAATGAGGACTTTATCGCCATTGCAGCGGGGTACCACCATAGTCTGGGGCTTAAATCTGATGGGACAATCGTAGCTTGGGGCAGGTACTTGGCGGGTCAGTGTACTGTTCCTGAACCTAACACAGACTTCATAGCTGTTGCCGGAGGTGGGCTCCACAGCCTTGGGCTTAAGTCAGATGGAACTATTGTGACCTGGGGCAGTACAATCCCTGTCCCTGAGCCAAATGAAGACTTTGTCTTTATTGCAGGAGGTCGAAACCACAATCTGGGGCTGCAAGAAACCTATGTTGCGATTGATGATTTGCTCTCAGAATATTCTCAGGTGAGTCTATCCATTTCCAGTATTTCACCGAACCCATCCAGCTCCAACGTTTTAATTGTATTCCAGTCTTCTGGATTTGAAAGTGTCGCTCTGGAGGTTTTCGACCTCTCCGGCAGGCTTGTTCACAGGCAGGATGCAGGTGCATTAACCCAAGGTCAGCATACCTTGTTTTGGGACGGATCTGGTCTTGCAGGTGAACATCTTGCCAGTGGAGTTTATGTCATTAGGCTTGTTGGCGGGATGCAGGTTACCATTTCCAAGATCGTCCTGATGAAATAAATGGCGCCTCGACGAGGACTCGAACCTCGGACCTAGTGGTTAACAGCCACCCGCTCTGGCCAACTGAGCTATCGAGGCGCGCAATGATCGACGGCAAAAATACCGTTAGATGTTTGAATCGTCAAGCGAATGGTGATGGAGATAACCCCGGAGTTCGCACTCCGGGGTTATGCTGTTTGTGCTAGCTCCTCAGTTAAAGCCGGAGGAGTTTAGCCGAAGCGGAATTACCGTTATTATCAACTACAACGGCAAAATAGGCTCCAGATGGAACTGGTGTACTGTTGGAAGAAGAACCATCCCAAGCGTATGAACCATTAAAAGAATCCTGAACTATCAGGTGCCCCCTAATATCGAAAATTGAAATTACGCTGTTCCCTGCAAATCCTTCTCCTGTGATAACAACAGAAGAGAGAAATGGATTCGTTGAGACTGCGATATTCAGTGAATTTTCCAGATCGGAAGTCTCAATGCCCTGCGTAAGGTCAATTTTGTAAATCTCGTCCGTATCCATATTGCTTACCCAGAGGTACCCATCAGGATCAATGGCTACTCCTCTTGCTGAAGAAACCAGACCGGGATCGATGTGATCAACCACTGTTCCTGATCGGTTGTATCCCCTGAGGGGAATACTTGCATTATCAGATGCAACCCACATAATGGTATCAGGTGTGAGGGCGATATCTCGAGTCTGTGAATACCCGCTGAAATAGACATGCTGAGCCCTGTTGTTGATAGCAGGCATATTGTAGCGGTAAACTCTATTCTGTGATCTTGAAGCAACGTAGAGATAATTATCCTGTGCTGAAAGTCCCGTCACCGACGAGACAGGGTTGCCTCAACCACCACACATGTCTACAGAGCCCGAGAATGTTCCCGAAGGCGTATACTTGTAGACATATCCTGTTGTTGCGTTGTTCCACAGTCCGACACATACAAGATTGGAATACTCACTGTATGCGAGACCAGTGGGGAAGTAGGCTGATGGGTGAGCTACGTAGAAACTGCTCAGCACTGACCCGGAAGTGGGTTCAATACTGTAGACATAATCCGTTACTTCGTCGACAGCCCATAGCTTGCCGTCCCCCCAGGCAAGGCCGCTGATATTGGTGTCAGGCGCATCCAGCGTAAGCACTATGCTGTGTGCAGTGACAGCCGATAAGACGAAGAATAGACATAGGATTACTTTCCTCATAAAATTAAAACCTCCTTAATTTATTTGGAAAATTCAGAGTAAATATTATCCTTGGAGTAGTTGACGTCAATCAAGTTCTGTTTACCACTGAATAGTCTCCTTGAATTCATGCCGAGTTGCTGCTGCAAAAGCATGATGTATATTGAGGTACTTGCCAACGCGATTGTATTATCGTATAGTTAACTAAGTTTAAAAGGTGCAAGTCTCTAAAATTTTGTGAACAGTGTACTGAAGAGGTTACGACATTCCAGATTCGAATTCAAAAATAACATTATCAGCGCGCTATTTTCATAGCGGACTTGACAATTTGTATATATATGGTTTGCTGCTACATAGTAGCACGGTTCCCGGCCGATATCCGGTTGTGCAATACCCCCATTCCGGGGGAGAAACAGCGGCATAAGCCGCAAACAGCGGCATAAGCCGCATGGTACTGTGGGACAGATGTCCCGAGAACGGAGTTCTAATGAGCAGAAAGTTATTTGTTGGTGGATTACCTTGGTCAACAACGGACGAAGGCCTGAGAAAGGCATTCGAAGAGTTTGGTGAAATTGAAGAGGCAAACGTTGTCCGTGAACGCGATACAGGTAGATCAAGAGGTTTTGGTTTCGTAACATTCGATTCTGAAGATGGAGCCAAGGCAGCGCAGGAAGGAATGCATGGTCAGGAGATAGATGGTCGCGCCGTCAGAGTTGACTTTGCACACAGTAAGCCCAGACAGGGCAGAAACGACTTCTAACTGATCCGTCAATAATTACTGTATAGGAAGAAGGGGGGTGGCAATAGCTGCCCCTCTTCGAGTATTTCAGAGCTGTTTTTCAAACCTGACTGCAAAGATCCAGGGCCAGAGTTTTCCTGTGAGTAGAAAAGCCTGTCTCTCAGCATCCCATGCGATTCCGTTCAGAGGTCCAGCGTTTAATCTGTCATCTGGTGATAACAGATCGGATGCGTCAATGAGAGCTTCAACACATCCTGATGCTGGATCTATTCGCAGTATTCTGTCTGAATTCCATTGATTAGAGTAGATCCATCCGTCGACATATTCAAGTTCATTGAGATATATCTGAGGAACATTATCAAGAGTAACATGGATACTCCTGATTATATTGAAATCGGAGACACTTCTGAATTTGAGCTGGGAGCTGCCGTTGCTGGTGACAACTGTATTTGTGTCTATCGCACAGATACCCCACCCCTGAGTTTCAATTGTGTCAGTAATAACTGGTTCCGGATCTTCCAGATTCCATGAAAGCACAAGTCCGGATTGCCATGTAAGCTGAAATATCTGATCCTTTACGATCGTAATACCCTCACCGAAGAGAGTGACAGGCAAGGGCCAATCCTCCAGAAGTTCTCCAGTTGATGCATCGAGTTTGCGCAGACTGGATGAGCCATAGAGGCCTGTAGATTCCCAGAGAATTCCATCCCGCATCTCAAGACCCTGTGTAAAGGCGGTGGTGTCATGATAGAGTGTATCCAGAACGATCACCTGAAGTGTCTCTGGAAGAGGATCCGAGTGTTCGGTAATTGAGGAATCACCGGTTCCACCGCATGAGATAGCTATCCATGCAGGGAATACTGTAAGCAGGAGGCAGAACCGGTGAGAAATGTGCAAAATGTTTCTCTAACCTCTGGATCCTGAACTGCCTGACTCGCCTCTCGAGCCTGAAGATCCGTTGCCCCGATCAGCTGGGGGTCTCTGTTGTCTGGTTCCCCTATTACCGGATTCATCGACGATCGGTGAAGCCGCTCCAGAAATGTACTCCAGAAATCTGGCAGTTCGAACCGGATCGACCTCTGACTGGGGGAGGGTGGAAAGTACTTGACTCACTGCTTCAAGACGATCCTCCGGTGAGGGATGGGTTTCCCAGAATCCAGGACCTGATCTATTATCCGTTTCACAGAGTTTCGCAAGAACCTCGGTCAATGCTTGCGGATCGTATCCGGCAGCCGAGCAGATTTCCACAGCAAGACTGTCTGCCTGGGATTCTGTATCCCTGCTGTATCCACGTGTGATGAGGTTTGAAACAACATCCTCAACAAGATCGCCATAATCGTTTACGACGGATTGTACATCACTGCTGCCCCATTGTTCCGCTGATTCATGAGCGACAGTTAAACCGAAATCCGTCCATCTGGCCTGATCTATGGATGAAATGCCGTGATTCAGAGCCACATGAGAAACCTCGTGGGCAATGATAGCGGCCAGTTCATCTTCGTTTGATGTTTTGTCAATCAGACAACTGCAAATGAAGATAAGGCCTCCAGGGCATGCCAGAGCGTTGATCTGATCACTGTCAAGCACCATGAAATGATATCCGCCGAAAAGAGTAGGTTGAGGGGAAGAACAGGCGACGGTCTGTCCGATGAGATTCACATACTGCTGGAGTGCAGGATCATCAAGAGGCTGATACATTGTGAATATGGTTGCGGCAACGGATCGACCAAGGTAGTACTCCTCTACTTCAGTGATCTCTTTGTTTGCCGCGCTGAACGACTCTATTACGTTCAGGGCACTCTGTACGTCATCACCGCTGATGGTATCAACAATATCTCCAAGGCCGAATGCTATGAGCACTGTGAGGAGTATATTTCCAATGGAAATCATCTAACCGCCTCCTCTTCAATCAAATCACCTGTCAGCAGGAACTGAAGCAACTCTTCGGGTGAAACAGGACACATTGTTTCCATGTTATCAACCTCTGTGAAGTCCAGTTCAGGATGTTCCGTTGCGTAAGCATTTTCTATTTCCTGACTGAAACCCCGACCCGCAAGCATGATTTCGTCTGAAGTAACTTCACCTGATGCGGTTACATCTCCAAAAGATTGAATAGCACCACTGACAGCTGTGCGGTGAATCCATCCTTCTCTTCTGCCTTCAATTGTAACATTGAACCACTCTCCACTGATGTCTACTATCGTGGCAAGTGTGCCATAGTCAACCGGTTGGACGGGAGAAGCGTAAAACGCCGGTCTGGGGTAGATGCACTGATTCTGAACAGCGATTACGACCTCATCTCCAATTTCAGGTTCGACTTCATCTGCTGAAAGAGCAAAAAAGAAAACTGACAGGAATAATAATGACATGTATTTCATATAAGACCTCCGTTTCTCATCAGATTGTAAACACCATGTCTGCTTTTGTCCATACCTGTATTTTCCGGTTCCAGGGAATCAGATTTCTAGTGGACGAGACTAATTCAAATGAATATTATAAATACTAACACTGGAGGTGAATAATGCTATCTTTGTTAATAGCCCTGATTATGGTCTTTGCCTGCCTGGCTGATCCACCACAGAGTTACCTTGCTTCCAGGGAACGTTTCGAACCTCTTCAGCTTCCCGTTGAAGTAATCCTTATCAGCCCGCCTTCAGGTCAGATGTATGTTGAGGCTTTATGGCGGATTCAACTGTTCAATACATCCAGTGAAATGTATAACGCATACTTATTCGTATTGATTGAGAGTTCGGGAGAAGGAATTCTCATGGAGGCGACAACGTCTGTTTTTCTTCTTCCTCCCGGTTTACTTGTACTCAGTTCAGCTGAATTATCTCCGATTAATACTGAATTCTTTAATAATGATTTCAAGGAAGCCGTTGAGCGAATGGGTGATTTTCCTGACGGTAATTACACAATTACGATATATGTATATGAAGAGGGTGGAGGTTTAATCGGACAGAGTGGTTTCGAACAGAATGTAGAGCACCATTCGCCTCCAATGCTTACTTATCCATTCGATGAAACTGCAATACTTGAACCGCTTCCAGTATTCTGCTGGTTTCCATCACTCCCGCAGGGGATCTGCGAATACTCCCTCAGGATAGTCGAGGTGAATGAGGATCAATCTCCCGAAAGTGCTATATCAGCTAACCCGGGATGGTTGGTCGCTGATAATCTCATAATGGAGGAGTTCCCCTATCCGATATATGCTGATGCTTTCCGGTCGGGGCATGAGTACGCGTGGATGGTTGAAGCCTTCTATGGAGATGTATCCGCCGGGCAAAGTGAGGTTTGGACATTTACATCCGGTTCTCTGACCGATGAAGCCGCCGGTACTGAACTCTGGAGCGTTGAAACAGGAGGAGAAGTGTTATGCAGTCCTGCCCTGGCTCTGGACGGGAGTATCATATGCGGAAGTTCTGATGGTTTCATTTATTCAATTGATCCTGATGGTTCCGAACTCTGGAGATATCCTGCGGGTGGTGCGGTTTATTCTGTCGTAATCGGACCCTATTTGAACATCTATTCTACTGGGGAATTCGGTGTATGCTGTCTGGATCCGATTGGATCTCTGCTGTGGCGGAACAGAGATACGGGGCTTATTAAGGCTTGTCCTGTGATCATCCCCGGTGGACGAATGTTCGTTGGTGCCGCGGATGGAAACTTCTACGTTTTTGATACTAAAGGCGGCTGCGTAATTGACAGTGTTGTCACCGGTGCGGGGCTTTCTCATCCAGCAGTGATTGATTCGACTGGATCGATCTTCTTTGCAGGAGGTGACCATCGGATCTACGCCATTGAATATGAAACTGAGGTTATTCAGCAATGGACCTTCAGGACAGATGAACCCTTTAGCGGTGGACCCATAATATTCGGTGGATTCATCTATGCCTCTTATGGCAGATATGTATGCTGCTTTGATATGACCGGAGTTCAGCAATGGAGATATAGCTTGCCTTCCGACGTACTCACAGGTCCTGTTGTTTCAGGAAGCGGTGCCGTATATGTCGGAACCGCAAGAGGAAACATTTTCGTGCTTGAAGGGGAGACCGGAAGCAGAATTGGTATTATGCACGGCGCTGGAGGAGCAATTTACTCGACTCCCGCTCTGAATGCTTCCGGAACACTTTTTTTTGGTGCTGATGACGGGAATTTGCACAGTTTCTCACCAGCCGGTTTCAGAATTTGGGAATTTGAGACTGGTGGTGTTGTCAGATCAAGTCCGGCAATCGGAATCGATGGAACGATCTACTTTGGAAGCAGTGATCACATGATATATGCTGTTACTGGTCCTGTTGCGGGGCCCATGACAGCAGGTTGGCCTAAATTCTGTCTTAATAACCATAACAACGGTCATATACCAGCCCGGGGAGAAGAATTATGAGAATGCATATGCTTCTCATATTGGTTCTTTCAGCGGTTTTATCTGCAGGAGGTATTGAATTCTCCGGCAGTTCTTCATTCTTTGGACAATTTTGCAGCGAAGAAAAAGAGTGGTCGGAGATTCCATCTGAATACTGGCGGTACCGCCTGAATCCTTTACTCAGGATTCACGGTATCCCAATCGCGGCAGACCTATTTTTGTCATCCGAGGAAAGTGCTCAGAGACAGAATATGAACAGGATTTACATCTCTTCCGCACCGTCATCAGGATCGGGAGACAATTCAATACTGTCCTGGATATCGTCAATCGGTATAGGTACAACCACACAATATTTCACTCCGCTCACACTCAATGGCGCTACTATTACCGGATTTAATATCGAACTGGAACCGGGAGCGTTTTATCTGACTGCGGCAGCTGGAAGGACCCATCGTGCGATTGAACCGACGGATGATGATCCAGGTACATATAAGCG